>JAFXJT010000081.1 GCA_017532085.1 Oscillospiraceae bacterium
ATGCATCTCTGGCTTTGAAGGATCTGGGCTTTGAGACGATCATCGTCAACTGCAACCCCGAAACCGTTTCTACGGACTATGATACTTCCGATAAGCTCTATTTTGAGCCGCTGACGCTGGAGGATGTGCTTTCGATTTATGAGAAGGAACAGCCTGTGGGTGTCATTGCACAGTTCGGCGGTCAGACACCGCTGAATCTGGCTGCGGATCTGAAAAAGAACGGTGTAACCATTCTGGGCACCTCTCCCGAAACCATTGATCTGGCAGAGGATCGTGATCACTTCCGTGCCATGATGGAGAAGCTCGGTATTCCTATGCCCGAATCCGGCATGGCTGTGACTGTGGAGGATGCTCTGGAAATCGCCAATAAGATCGGCTATCCTGTGATGGTGCGTCCTTCCTATGTGCTGGGCGGCAGAGGCATGGAGATCGTACACAGCGATGATATGATGCGTGTGTATATGGAAGCTGCTGTGGGTGTGACCCCCGATCGTCCTATTTTGATCGATCGCTTCCTCGGCCATGCAACCGAGTGTGAGGCGGATGCCATCTCCGATGGCACCAATTGCTTTGTTCCTGCTGTGATGGAGCATATCGAGCTTGCCGGCGTCCATTCCGGTGACTCTGCTTGTGTGCTGCCTTCTCTGAATCTGACAGAGGAACAGGTTGCCACCATTAAGGATTATACCCGTAAAATCGCCGTGGAAATGGGCGTTTGCGGTCTGATGAATATGCAGTATGCCATCGAGGACAATACCGTTTATGTGCTGGAGGCAAATCCTCGTGCATCCCGTACTGTCCCGTTGGTATCCAAAGTTTGCGCCATCAATATGGTGCGTATTGCAACGCAGATCATGACTGCGGAGCTGACCGGCAAGCCGTCTCCCGTATCGGCATTGCGGGATCGTAAGATTCCTCATTATGGCGTCAAGGAAGCGGTATTCCCCTTCAATATGTTCCAGGAAGTGGATCCTGTTCTGGGACCCGAAATGCGCTCTACCGGTGAAGTGCTGAGACTCTCTTCCGCATTCGGTGAAGCATATTACAAAGCACAGGAAGCTACACAGACACGTCTGCCTGTTGGCGGTACGGTATTGCTTTCCGTCTGCGATCGCGATAAGGGCGAGCTCATTGATATTGCAAGAAAGTTCCATGAGCTGGGCTTCAAGATCGTGGCAACCGGCAAGACCTATGAGATGATCGTGGCAAACGATATTCCTGCCGAAAAGATCAATAAGCTGTATGAAGGCAGACCCAATATCACCGATGCCATGACCAATGGCAAGCTGGATCTGATCATCAATACCCCTGCCGGCATGAACAGTATTCATGATGACAGCTATATCCGTAAGGCTGCAATCAAATATCGGATCCCTTATATCACCACCATGGCTGCTGCTTTGGCCAGTGCTGAGGGCATCCGTGCCATTCGTTCCCAGACTGCTTCGCTGCGTGTGAAATCCTTGCAGGCATTCCACAGCGAAATTACGGAGTAATATTCAACAACAACCGAAACGGAGGGTGTTCCCATGGCACATGAGCATATGGAGCAAATGTCGCAAGCGCATTTTGAAGCGCTGGAAAAAGAACTTGCATATCTGGTTGGAACCCGCAGACAGGAAATCGCCGATACCTTGGCGGAAGCCCGCAGCTACGGTGACTTGTCCGAAAACGCGGAATACGAAGAGGCTCGAAATGAGCAGGCTCGTCTGGAAGCGGAAATCGCAGAGCTGGAATATACACTTGCCCATGCGCAGATCATCCAGACCGTCTCGGTGGATGAAATCGGTATCGGTTCTGTGGTGAAGCTGAAGCGTGATCCCTTTGGCGATCAGCCCGAGAAAATCGAACAGCTCAAAATCGTCAGCCGCTCGGAATCCGATTATTCCGCAGGCAAGATTTCGGATGAATCCCCCATCGGTAAGGCTGCGCTGAAAAAACGTGTGGGCGATCGCTTTATGGTGGAAGCACCCGCCGGTATGCTGACCTTTACCGTATTGGAAATTTCAGAGGGCGAATAATAAGCCGTCACCCTCTCGATGGAAAGGAGATTCCGACAATGGATCAGCCATTGCAGAATACAAACACAACAGAACAGGTGAGTGATCCTTCTGCGTTTCGTCAGATTCGTTTGGATAAGCTGACGGAAATGCAGCAGGAGGGTCGTGATCCTTTTCAGATTACTCGTTTTGATGTCACCGCAAATACTGCCGAGTGCCGCAGCCGTTATGAGCAGGCAGAGGCAGCACTCAATGCGCAGTATGGTGAGGATCCTGCCGATGAAGCAAGAAAAGCTGCTGTTGAGGCGCTCAATGCACAATTTGTCGTTACCATTGCCGGCCGTATTATGAGCTGGCGCAAGATGGGTAAGGCAAACTTTATTGATCTGCGTGATCGTGAAGGCAGAATGCAGGTTTATGTGCGTATGAACGATATCGGTGAGGAGAATTTCGCCAATTTCCGCAAGTGGGATATCGGTGATCTGGTGGGCGTGACAGGCAGTCTGTTCCGCACACGCTCCGGTGAGCTTTCGGTACATGCCACCGCAATTACCTTGCTGAGCAAATCACTGAAGCCGCTTCCGGAAAAGTTCCATGGCCTGACCGATCGTGATACCCGTTATCGTCAGCGCTATATTGACCTCATTATGAATGAGGAAGTGCGCGATACATTCATCAAGCGCAGTAAAATTTTGTCTACCATCCGCAGCTTCTTGGATGCACAGGGCTTCCTTGAGGTGGAAACGCCGATGTTGGTTTCCAATGCAGGCGGTGCTGCGGCAAGACCCTTTGAAACGCATTACAATGCGCTCAATGAGGATGTAAAGCTGCGTATTTCTCTGGAGCTGTACTTAAAGCGTCTGATTGTCGGCGGTCTGGAAAAGGTCTATGAAATTGGCAGAGTATTCCGTAATGAGGGTGTGGATACCCGCCATAATCCGGAGTTTACGCTGATGGAGCTGTATCAGGCATATACCGATTATCATGGCATGATGGATCTGACCGAGAATATGTTCCGCCATGTGGCGCAGACCGTTTGCGGTACGACACTTGTGCCCTATGGCGATGAGATGATTGATCTGGGTAAGCCTTTTGCCCGAATTACCATGCTGGATGCAGTAAAGCAATATGCCGGTGTGGATTTTGATCAGATTCCCGATACCGAAGCTGCAAAGAAGCTCGCAGATGAACGTGGAATCCATTATGAAGATCGTCATACCAAGGGCGACATTCTGAATCTGTTCTTTGAGGAATATGTTGAGGATCAGCTGGTGCAGCCTACCTTTGTGATGGATCATCCGGTGGAGATTTCTCCGTTGACCAAGCGTAAGCCCGATAAGCCCGATTATGTGGAACGCTTTGAGCTGTTCATTACCGGTCGTGAGATGTGTAATGCATACTCCGAGCTGAATGATCCCATTGATCAGCGTCAGCGCTTTGAGGCTCAGGAGGCTTTGATCGCACAGGGCGATGAGGAAGCAAACCATATCGATGAGGATTTCATGAATGCACTGGAAATCGGTATGCCGCCTACGGGTGGTATCGGTTATGGCATTGACCGTCTGGTGATGCTGCTGACCAATAGCCAGTCGATTCGTGATGTCTTATTGTTCCCCACAATGAAATCGCTGCCGGCAGCAGGCGCAAATCAGGCTGCTGCTGAAGAGCAGAACGAAGCGGAATAACAAAAGAAACGTCTCGTTGAGAACCGGATTTCTCAATGAGACGTTTTTGTGTGCATGCAAAAAGGAGATCCCTTTTCTCTGCGCTTTCATGACGATGACAGAGCTTGCAGAGTGCATGCGCCCAAAGGAAAGGGGACAGCAGCCAAATCCGCAGGAATCTCGGCGCTTGCATCATAAACCGCAGAAACACGCATACAGTAACAATAGATCAACTCGAAGGAGTGTTGTGTTTGTTATGAAAATGCGTGATTGTTTTCTTGCTCTTCTTTTTTTATGCTCTTGTGTGATGCATCCCTTTGCGGCTGCCGCACATGAAAATATGCCCCAGTTGCACGGTACTTCGGTGCTCATGGAGGCAGAAACAGGTCTGGTGCTGGCAGGAGAGAATCCGGATGATGTGCTGCCCATTGGCAGTCAGACCAAGCTCATGACTGTGTATCTCACGGCAGCGGCAATCGAGGAGGAAAAGCTCACACCGGATACGCTCGTTTCTGCTCCGGCAGCCGTGGCTGAGCAAAAGGGAGCGGTTGTCTGGCTGGAGCCGGGCGAAAAGATGTCTGTTTCGGATCTGCTGAAAGCAGTGATTATCGGCAATGCCAATGATGCGGCAGTGACGCTGGCATATGCAGTGTCGGGATCGGAAGCGCAGTTTGTTCTGGATATGAATGCGGCGGCCTTTTCTCTTGGCATGCATACCACACGGTTTGCGGATGCCACAGGACAGCGTGCCGAAAATCAAAGCTGTGCCAAAGATCTGGGCTTGCTGTGCAGAGCGCTGCTTGCCTTTGATTTCCTCAGCGGGATCTTTGGAACATGGCGTGATTTTCTGCGTGATGGCACGACAGAGCTTGTTTCGGAAAATACATTGACCCGTACCTATGAGGGACTTCTGGGCTTCAAGGCGGGACATGGTGAGCAATGCGGCTTTACGCTTGCCGCTGCCGCCGAACGGGATGGCTTGCGCTGTATTGCCGTTGTGCTGGGCTGCGAGGATAAGGATGCTCGGTTTTCTCTGGCAAAAACACTGCTTGCCAAGGGCTTTGCCGGATATATGGTCACAACACCGGATTTTTCAACGGAATTTCTCAAGCCGGTGGCGGTGCGCCATGGAATGGACAGGGCTGTTATGACCGATCCGAGGATGCTTGTGAGTGTGGCAATCCCCAAAGGTGAGGCCGTAAGCTGCTTGGTGATGCTGCCTGCCTATGTCGAAGCGCCTGTGGAAAAAGGACAAAAGCTTGGAGTCGCTGCTTTCTATTGCGGAGATACTTTGCTCTATGAGGCAGAGCTTTGTGCCGATGCTTCGGTTGCCCGCAGAGGATTTCAGGATTCTTTTGCCCTGCTTTTGGAGAATCTGTTCAAATAATAGCCGAAATTTTGGCGGTTTTCCCAAAAATAGATAAATCACTTGCAATCTGCTGAGAATTATAGTAAAATATACTTGAGTGAGTAGCACCCATCGGGAAACTGTTTGCGTGCTTCCATATCGATTCCGTATGTGCAAGACGATTTTTTACGCATCTACGGCAAAAATGAAATGACTGGAGGATGTTACAATATGGCTTTGAAGCTGAACAAGAGCTATCTTTCCGGCTTCCTCGGCGCAGATGAATTGACCGGTATTGCCGGCCAGACCGAAGCTGCTGCTGCCGTTCTGCATGAGAAATCCGGCCTCGGCAATGACTTTTTGGGCTGGCTGACTCTGCCGACTGATTATGATAAGGAGGAATTTGCTCGGATTCAGGCTGCAGCTGAAAAGATTCAGAAAACTGCTGATATCCTGATCGTGATCGGTATCGGAGGATCCTATCTGGGTGCTCGTGCAGCGATTGAGTTTCTGAAATCGCCCTTCTATAACAACATGAAGAAAAACACCCCCGATATTTACTATGTAGGCAATAATATTTCTCCTACATATCTCAACGAAGTGCTCTCGATTTGCGAGGGTCGGGAGATCGCTGTGAATGTGATCTCAAAATCCGGCACCACGACAGAGCCTGCGCTGGCATTCCGCATCTTCAAAAAGCTGCTGGAGGATCGCTACGGCAAGGACGGCGCTCGTGAGCGGATTTACTGCACCACAGACAAGGCACGCGGCACACTGAAGAATCTGGCAGATGCAGAGGGCTATGAGAGCTTTGTCATTCCGGATGATGTGGGCGGCCGTTTCTCTGTGCTGACTGCTGTGGGCCTGCTGCCCATTGCTGCTGCCGGTTGTGATATCGAGCGCCTGATGGCCGGTGCAAGAGCTGCGCAGGAGGCTTATACGGCTCCTTTTGCAGAGAATGACTGCTATCAGTATGCAGCACTTCGTAATATCTTCTATCGCAAGGGCAAGCAGGTGGAGATGATGGTCAGCTATGATCCCTCCTTTGCTATGATGAACGAATGGTACAAGCAGCTCTACGGTGAGAGCGAGGGTAAGGATCAGAAAGGCTTGTTCCCCGCATCCGTTATCTTCTCAACCGATCTGCACTCTATGGGTCAGTATATCCAGGATGGCGCAAGAATGCTGTTTGAAACCGTTGTGGATATCAAACAGCCCAAGCAGGATCTGTTCTTGGAGCCCGATGCCGAAAATGCGGACGGTCTGAATTTCCTCACCAATCAGAATATGAGCATTGTGAACCGCCGTGCGCTGGAGGGTACGATTCTTGCCCATACAGAGGGCGGTGTGCCCAACATCGTGCTGGAACTGGAGGATACCACAGAGGAATCTCTGGGTTGGCTGATCTATTTCTTCGAGAAGGCATGTGCCGTTTCCGGCTATCTTCTCGGCGTGAATCCGTTCAATCAGCCGGGCGTGGAAAGCTATAAGAAAAATATGTTTGCACTGCTGGGCAAACCCGGCTATGAGGATATGAAGGCAGAGCTGGAGGCTAAGCTCAGCTGAGCAGTTTGCGATACAACTGATCCGTGCAAGCTTGTCCTGTGCATTGTGCAGAGAACAGGCAACAACACTAACCATCGAAGGGAGAATTCTTATGATCCAAGTAATTACCGGTAAAAGAGGCTCCGGCAAGACAAAGGTTCTGCTGGGTATGATCGACGATGCAGTAAAGACTACCACAGGCGCTATCATCTGCATTGAAAAGTGCATGAAGCTGACTTACAGCGTCAATCACAAGGTTCGTCTGGTGGATGCAGAACGTTACAATATCAATGGCTTCGATATGTTTTATGGCTTTGTAGCCGGCGTGCTGGCAGGCAACTATGACATCAAGGAAGTTTTTGTGGATGGTATTCTGAAGATCGGCGGCCGCAACTATGATGCGCTGGGCGATCTGCTGGAAAAGCTGGACATCCTTACCGGTGACGATGTTACCATGATCTTTACCGTTTCTGCGGATAATGAGGATCTGCCTGAGTCTGTACTCAAGTACTTGATTCCGCAGAACGATTGAGTCGATTTTTGTTAAAAACGACTGCAATTTTCAAAATCTATTGACAAATCGGCGTAATTTGGGTATAATAAACCCTGTGACCTCTATGCGAACCGAAAGGCAGGGATATCCCAATGGATCCACAGCAAAACCGCGTGAATACAACCATATCCGTCCGCCCGCTGCTGCATCGCCCCGGAGAACGGAAGGAAGTTTCACTCACATTGGATGCCGAAACCGCATCCTCCTTCGGATTGTGCTGTGCACAACTCCCGCAGGTGAAGGGTGTGCTGGAAAATCGAGCAGGTGTGCTGTTTTTCCGCTATACGGCTGAATGTGTTCTGGATCTTGTTTGCGACCGCTGTCTTTCCTCTGTTACGTATCCTGTATGCGAAGAATTCGAGCATATCGTGGTGACAGAGCTTGCTGTTGAGCAAAACGACTCCGATTATCTGTTGGCATCAGACACAATGCTGGATGTGGCTGAGGTTGTAATGACCGATCTGCGCCTGTCGCTGCCATCCAAAACGCTGTGTAGTGAAGCGTGTCTGGGTCTTTGTCCCCATTGTGGACAGAACCGGAACGAAGCGCCATGCAGCTGCTGCGAGGAAGCGTAAAAGGCGTTCCGGCAGCCGTGAGTCGTATTCTGATTCCCGCGCAATTCATATAAGGAGGTGCCAACATGGCTGTCCCGAAGGCAAAAACGTCCAAAGCTAGACGTAACACCCGTCGTTCCGCAGTGTGGAAACTCGAAATGCCCGCAATGAGTACCTGCACAAATTGTGGTGCGATCAAAGCGCCCCATAAGGTATGCAAAAACTGCGGCTTCTATAAGGGCGTTGCAGTGCTCAAAATCGACGAGGAGTAATGGCATAGGTATGCCTGCATCGTGATTTTGTATATGCGTATGTCGCAACGGGGAGAGGTGATTTGTTCACTCTCCCCGTTTGTGTTTGCAAGGCTTTCCTGCAAGCGTTGCACAGAAAAAAGGATGGTTGCTTTCCCATGATTGAGATCACAGAAATCATTGCCGGTTCTCCGGCAGAACGTGCGGGCCTGCTGTGCGGCGACGCACTGTTGAAAATCAACGGACAGAAGATTCGTGATGTGCTGGATTATCGTTATGCCATTACCGAATCCGTGCTTGCCGTGACTGTCAGCAGAGGCGGCGCAGAGCAAACCTTCACGCTCCGAAAACGAGAATATGACGATCCGGGAATGGAATTTGCTACGGCGCTGATGGACGAAAAGCAGATCTGCGGAAATCATTGCATTTTCTGCTTTATCGATCAGAACCCTAAGGGAATGCGCCCTTCCATTTATCTGAAGGATGATGATGCAAGACTCTCATTTTTACAGGGCAGTTATATTACACTGACCAATCTGACCGATGAGGATGTGGATCGCATCATCCGAATGCATATGACGGTGAATGTATCGGTGCATACTACAGATCCGGCTCTGCGCTGTAAAATGCTGGGCAATGTCAAGGCCGGTGAGGCCCTTCGGCATTTGTATCGCATGGCGGAGCATAAGGTGCCGATGAACTGTCAGATTGTACTGTGCCCCGGATGGAATGACGGAGATGCTTTGCATAAAACACTGGCGGATCTCTTTGGGCTGCTGCCTGCGGTGGAAAGCATTGCAGTGGTGCCTCTGGGCTTGACGAAGCATCGTAAGCATTTGTGCCCGCTGCAGCCCTTTACCAAAGAATCGGCTCGTGCTGCCATTCGACAGATCGAAGCCATGCAGTGCTGGAGCTTGCAGCAAAACGACAGCCGTATTGTCTATGCTGCCGATGAGCTGTATCTGCTGGCAGAGCTGCCCTTGCCGGAAACCGATACCTATGAAGGATATCCGCAATATGAAAATGGCGTGGGTATGCTGCGCTATCTGATGGATGCGTTCTATGATGCGCTGGAGGATGCGGTATATGACGGAGAACACCGTCATCTGACCATTGCAACCGGTACCGCCGCAGCGCCCTTTTTCCGGAAGATGATGCAGGATCTACAAGCAAAGCTGCCCATGATACAGGTGGATGTGGCAGAGATCATCAATCGGTTTTATGGTGAAACGGTGACAGTCGCCGGATTGCTGACCGGACAGGATCTGCTGGCACAGCTAAAAGGTCAAGATCTGGGCGAGGCTGTTTTGCTTTCCGAGACCTGTTTGCGCTATGATGATCTGTTTTTGGATGATATGTCCCGTGCAGAGCTGCAGGAGGCATTGGGTGTTCCTGTGCTTCGTACTGCGGTGGATGGCTATGTGCTGCTGGATACTATTCTGGATTGCCCATAAGCACTCTGCTGCTTGAAAAGGAGGAAGATATTCTATGGCATTGCCGATTGTA
>JAFXJT010000082.1 GCA_017532085.1 Oscillospiraceae bacterium
CGGCCCTCACCACCACCGTGGGGGTGATCGCAGGGGTTCATAACAGAACCGCGGACGGTAGGACGAATGCCCATGTGACGTACACGACCTGCCTTGCCAAAGTGTACATTCTCGTGATCAATGTTGGATACCTGACCAACGGTAGCCTTACCGATGACCGGAACCTTTCTCATCTCGCCGCTGGGCAGACGGATCAGAGCGTAGGGGCCTTCTTTGCCCATCAGCTGAGCCATATTGCCTGTGGAACGAACCAGCTGACCACCCTTGCCGGGATACAGCTCGATGTTGTGGATGAAGGTACCCACAGGGATGTTCACCAGCGGCAGAGCGTTGCCGGGCTTGATATCGCTGTCGGGACCGGAGCAGACCACATCGCCTACCTTGAGGCCGTGGGGTGCCAGAATGTAGCGCTTCTCGCCGTCCTCGTACTGCTGCAGAGCGATGAATGCGCTGCGGTTGGGATCGTCCTCGAGGCTGATCACGGTGGCATTGATGCCATCCTTGTTACGCTTGAAATCAATAATTCTGTACTTCGGACGTACACCGCCGCCGCGATGACGGACAGTGATGCGGCCGTAGCTGTTTCTGCCGGACTTCTTCTTCAGAGTCACGCACAGAGACTTCTCCGGGCCGTTCTTGGAGAGACCGGAATAATCAGTAACGGTCATTCCGCGGCGGCCGGGGGTTGTCGGCTTATAGACCTTAATTGCCATTGCGTATTTCAACTCCTTAAATTCAATGCTTGTTTCGCGGGAGCATGACTCCCATACTATGCCGAAGCGGGAGCGATCCTTTTATGCATCAGACTCTTTATACCCTTCGGCTCACACTGCGCGGGCAGCGCAGAATCAAGAAAATCAGAACATATTATCGAAGAACTCGATGGTGCCCTTTCTCTTCTTGCCGTCCTTGCCGGGTGTAGGCTCCGGATTCACGGTAACAACAGCCTTTTTCCAGCTGGCGGTAGTGCCCAGATAGCGGCCGACTCTCTTGGAACGGCCACGCACGTTCAGGGTATTGACCTTGGTCACCTGAACATTGAAGAGCTGCTCAACTGCATTGGCAATTTCCAGCTTGTTAGCGGTCTTTGCGACCTCAAAGGTGTACTTGCCGGTAGGCAGAGTATCCATGCTCTGCTCGGTGATAACCGGTCTCAGAATGATATCCTGCGGTGCTTTCATTTTGCGTACACCTCCTCGATTTTTGCAACGGCACCCTTGCTCACGATGAATGCATCGTAGTTGAGGATGTCATAAACATTGAGCGTATTGACAGCTGCGGTCTTTACGCCGGGAATATTGGCAGCGCTCTTGTAAACGAGCTTGTCAGCCTCGGCAGTCACGATCAGTGCCTTGCCGCTGACGCCCAGAGCATTCAGCATATTCACGATGGTCTTGGTCTTGTAGCTCTCAAGGCTGAGGCTGTCGATGACGCGGATGGTCTCATCCTGTACCTTCAGGGACAGAGCAGACAGCATTGCCAGACGACGTACCTTCTTGTTGAGAGAGAAGCGATAGCTTCTGGGCTTCGGACCCAGTGCCACGCCGCCGTGATACCACTGGGGAGCACGGATGGAGCCCTGACGTGCATGACCGGTACCCTTCTGACGATAGGGCTTTCTGCCGCCGCCGGAAACCTCGGTGCGAGTCAGCGTGGACTGTGTGCCCTGACGCTGGTTTGCCAGATAGTTGACGACGCAAGCGTGCATTACGGCCTCGTTGGGAGTAATGCCGAAGACGGCATCGTTGAGCTCGGTTTCGGAAACCTTCTTGCCTTCCATATCAAATACAGAAACTGTTGCCATTTCGATTTCCTCCTTTCTTAAGCCTTCTTAACGCTGTTGACAACGGTTACGAGACCGCCCTTGGGGCCGGGAATCGCACCGCGAATTGCAATCAGACGATTTTCAGCATCGACGCTGACGATCTCCAGATTCTGAACAGTCACCTTCTCAGCGCCCATGTGACCTGCCAGACCCTTGCCCTTGTAAATACGGGAGGGAGAAGAGCATGCGCCCATGGATCCTGCCTGACGGTGAACAGGACCGGTACCGTGCGTTTCCTTCAGTCTGTGCTGACCGTAGCGCTTGATCGGACCTGCGTAGCCCTTACCCTTGCTGGTGCCGCTGACATCCACGATGTCGCCTACTGCGAAGGTATCTGCCGAGATGGCATCGCCTACGTTGTAAACGGAACAGTCGTCAAAACGGAACTCCTTGAGGGTTCTGAGCAGACCGCTGTTTGCCTTGTCGAGATGACCCTTGCGGGGCTTGTTGACGTTTGCAGCCTTGATTGTGCCGTAGCCGATCTGTACTGCTTCATAGCCGTCGTTCTCGATGGTCTTCTTCTGGGTGACGAAGCAGGGACCTGCCTCGATGACGGTAACCGGAATGACCTTTCCGGACTCGTCGAAGATCTGCGTCATGCCGATCTTCTTGCCAATGATGGCTTTCTTCATTGTGAGTTTCCTCCTGTTTTGGTTATTGGTTGGCGCAGTGTTTTGCGTCAACATGACCGGCGTTCCTTATGATCGGATCCGCCATTTGCCGTTTTGCCGAATTACTTCAGCTCCATGTCGATATCGACACCGGCGGGGATTTCGAGCTTTGTGAGTGCCTCCATCGTCGCCTTGGTGGGACGAATAACGTCGATCAGACGCTTGTGAGTCCGAAGCTCGAACTGCTCGCGGCTATCCTTGTACTTGTGTACTGCACGAAGGATTGTCACGATCTCCTTGTCGGTCGGAAGCGGGATGGGTCCGGAGACCTTCTGAGCGCCGCCGCGCTTTGCTGCCTCAACGATCTTTGCCGCTGCGGCATCTACGATTGCGTGCTCGTAACCCTTGACCTTAATTCTGAGTCTTTCGCTGCCTGCCACTTGATGTACCCTCCTCAAATTATTTTTGCCGGGGGCTTTCATGGAGAATCATGTTTATGTGTATTGTGCCTGTCCCAGAGCCATTTGCACTGCCTTTCGGCTTCTTACAACGCTTTCGCGTGTTCCGTGCTTTTGGTGCATAAAAAATCCCGACGCAATCATGCCTCGGGTCTTTATGATCTGGACAAAACACTGTTTTTTTGACAGAGCGTGAGCGCTCCGTACCATGCGGGAACACCGAACGACCTGCCCAGCTTCTACTTCCTTGTCTGCCGGTACCGCAAAGCACCCGGCGCAGACCTCCTTCGATGAAACTGCGTGGTTTCGCCGTTTTCCACTCACACACAAACCGTGTTGATATCTCAAATCGCCCGTTTGTCGGACATACTCCGTGTGAATTACCGGACATACCGCCCGCAACCTCACACATCTTCGCATATCTTGTGCAATCAGCTCTTATAGTATACCACAGTGCTCCGGAAATTACAAGTATTTTCTCCATTTCCTTCAGAGAATTTTCACGAATTTTCCATGGATATTTTGTGCATTATGCTGTGCGCCATCCGTTTGGATGCAGAAGCTCCCCTACTATTATATATAGTAAGGGAGCGTGCATTGTGATTGGTTATTGGATGGCATCAAATGCCTGTCGGATATCGGCAATGATATCCTCCACATTCTCAAGACCGCAGGAGAAGCGGATCATGCCTGCGTTGATGCCCGCAGCCACCAGCTGCTCATCGGTCAGCTGACGATGGGTTTCGCTGGCAGGATGCAGCACGCAGGTACGGATATCCGCCACATGTACCACATTGGATGCAAGCTTCAGCGCATCCATGAACTGCATTGCGGTTTCTCTGCCGCCCTTGATCACAAAGGAGATGACGCCGCTTGCGCCATCGGGCAGATAGGTTTTGGCACGCTCATGGTAAGGATCATCGGCAAGACCGGGATAGGATACCGACTCCACCTCAGGACAGCTCTTGAGATACTCTGCCACAGCCTGTGCATTGATGCAATACTGCTTCATACGCAGCGCAAGGGTCTCAAGACCCAGATTGAGATAGAAGGCATTGGTTGCCGAAGGATAGCAGCCAAAATCTCTCATCAGCTGCATTCTGCACTTAATAATGTATGCTGCCTTGCCGAAGCTTTCCACATAGCGCACGCCATGATAGCTCTCATCCGGCTCGGTGAAATCCGGGAACTTGCCGTTATCCCACGGGAAGGTACCGCAATCCACGATGACACCGCCGCCCTGCACGGCATGACCATCCATATATTTGGTGGTGGAGTGAATGACCACATCGGCACCAAACTCCTTAGGACGGCACAGAATCGGTGTGGGGAAGGTATTATCCACAATCAGCGGAATGCCGTTTGCGTGTGCAAAATCCGCAAACTTGCGAATATCCAGCACAGAGAGCGCAGGATTTGCCAGTGTCTCTCCGAACACGCAGCGGGTATTGGGCTTGATGACAGCCTGCAGCTCTTCGGGCGTTGCTTCCTGATCCACAAAGATGCACTCAATACCCAGACGCTTGAGTGTCACGGCAAACAGATTCACCGTGCCGCCATAGATGGTGCCGGCAGAAATAAAGCTGTCACCGGCAGAGCATACATTCAATATGGAAAGCAGACTTGCCGCCTGACCGCTGGTGGTACACATTGCAGCCACACCGCCTTCCAGAGCAGCGATCTTCTGCTCAACGGCATCCACGGTGGGATTGGCAAATCGGGAATAGATCGGCTCGGTCGGCATATCGAACAGCGCCGCAATATGGGCAGTGGAATCAAAGGTATAGGTCGTGCTTTGTACGATCGGCACAACACGGGGATCGCCGTTTCCGGGCGTATAACCGGCGTGCAGGCACTGTGTTTCAATTTTCATCACATTCATCCTTTCAAATTAGGTTCGGTATGCACCATTCCATTATTATAGTATATTTCCGTCCGATTGTCAACCATTTTTCCCAAGCCTTCGAAAAACGCATATTTTTTTGCAAAAAAATTGTAAAAGCTATTCCATTTTTCGTTGGAATGTGGTATACTATATTCTGAGCAATTGTAGGAGGATAAGCAGATGGAAGCGCAAGTGCTGCAAACAGAACGGAAACGGCTGCTACGCATCGCATTGCTGCTGGATGCAGCGGCATATGGAATCAGCATTCCCTTTCTGGGCATCACCGTTTCCTTTGCCATGGGATTGCTGCTTGGTACTGTGGTGCTGTGGTGCTATCTGCTGCTGCTTGCCAAAAGCATACTTGTCATGGCACAGCAGGCAAAGCAAACCGGCACGGCAAATCCCAAACGGCATATGCGGTATTATGTGCTGCGGCTGCTGATCTTTGCTGTCGCTTTTGCGGCGGCGCTGCTGCTTTGGTGGATTCATCCTGTGGGATTGGTGATTCCCATGCTGTATCCAAGGCTGATCTACACGGGCTCTGCATTGCTTGGGCAAACTGCCGATCTCATCAAAAAGAGGTGATACGATTTTGTTATGAAGCTGCCCGCATTTTTACAAGGCTCCTCGGAGCTGACGGTTTCGGGTCCGAAGATCATTGCATCCTTTGATGTATTCGGAATCACCATTCATTTCACCGAAACCATCGTGCTTCAGTGGTTTGTCATAGCCATTCTGCTGCTGACAGCTCGGTTTTTGACCCACAAGCTCACGATCCATGGCGTTTCCAAGCGGCAGGCGATCGCTGAGATGCTGGTAGATGCCATACATAATCTGGTGGCAGATACCATGGGCAAGCGCTGGATGTTCATGGCACCCTATATTGCTACGATTTTCAGCTTTTCCATCCTCGGCAGTCTGATCAGTCTGCTGGGACTGCGCTCTGTGACCTCGGATTTTTCTGTCCTTGCCACATGGAGTGCCATCACCTTTGTGATGATCACAGCAACCAAGATCCGCTTCACGGGAGTCAAAGGATGGCTCAAGGGCTTTCTGGATCCTGTTCCCGTTATGCTGCCCATCAACATTCTCAGTGAAGTGGCAACACCGGTTTCCATGGCGCTGCGTCATTTCGGCAACATCGCCGGCGGCGCTGTCATTACCGCACTGCTCTATTACGGTCTGACCGGACTGAGCCATCTGATCGGCTTGCAGTTCCCCATATTTACCATTGGTATTCCGGCGGTGCTTTCTTTGTATTTCGATCTGTTCTCCGGCTTTATGCAGGCATTTATCTTCTGTATGCTGACCATGGTCTTTATCAGCAATGCCGCACCCGATGAAACAGATCACTGAATCTGTGTTTTGTCTGTACTCAGAGGCGGTGTGAAGCAATCCGATGCAAAGGATTCTGTGCTCTGCCGTTTCTCTGCATATCTTTTTTCAAGGAGGTTTTTTTCTTATGGAAATGAGTGAAGCAATTGTATTGGCAGGTTCTGCCATTGGTGCAGGTCTTGCAATGATCGCAGGTATCGGCCCCGGCATCGGTGAGGGCTATGCTGTCGGTAAGGCTTGTGAGGCCATCGCACGGCAGCCCGAAGCATCCGGTGCGGTAACCAGAACCATGTTCGTCGGCTGTGCCGTTGCCGAATCCACCGGTATTTACGGTCTGATTGTGGCGCTGCTGCTGATGTTCCTCAAGCCCTTTACCTGATCGTTCCCCATCAGCAAAACAACTCAAAAATCAAAAAAAGAAAGGCATAAGCTATGCTGGATTTTTTATCCATTGATGTGGGCACGATTCTGTTTACGCTCATCAATACGCTGATCCTGTTTTTGGGATTGAAGCATTTTCTCTTCCGGCCTGTCAATGCGGTGCTGGAGCTGCGGCAGAATACCATCGACAAAGCCCTGCAGGATGCCGATTCGGCAAATGCAGAGGCACAATCCCGCAAAGAAGAATATGAACAGCGGATTGCGGCTGCCAAGGAAGAATCTGCCGAGCTGCTGCGCAATGCAACCCGACAGGCGCAGCGCCGTGCCGATGAAATCGTTGCCACTGCCAAGGCCGATGCCGCCGCTGTGATGCAGCAGAATGCCGAGGAGCTGGAACGTGAAAAACGTCGTGCCGAAAAAGAACTGCGCAATGAGGTATCCTCCCTTGCAGTGCTTGTGGCGGAAAAGGTGATGGATCGTGAAATCAATCCCGATGACCACGCACGTCTGATTGATGCTTTCATTGACTCGGTGGAGGATGCGGAATGAGTACGGAAATCGGAAGCGTTTATGCAAACGCACTCTTTTCTCTGGCACAGGAGCAGGGCGATGCCGTGCTCCGGCAGACCCGACAGGATCTGCGGCAATGTGCTGTACTGTTTTCTTTGTATCCCGATTTCGGCAGATTGCTCTCTCTGCCCACGCTGAGTCTGAACACGCGCTGTGATATCGCACAGAAGGCATTCGGCTCCGAGGATCTGGTGAGTCGTCTGCTGCTGCTGCTCATAGATCATAACCGCATTCCCTATGTGGGAGAGATTGCCGATGCCTTTGATGCACGGATGCTCGATTATGAACGTACCGCAGAGGTTTTGGTGACAACTGCTGTTCCTATGACACCCGATCAGCTGGAACGGCTTTCTCAAAAGCTTTCGGCAAAGTTTCAGAAAACCATCCGGATCAAAGAACGCATTGATCGTTCCATGATCGGCGGTGTCATCGTGCAATACGGCGACACCCGCATCGACAATAGCCTCAAGCTGCGGCTGGAGGCTCTGCGTACCCAATTGCAGGGCTGAACAATCCGTTCCTGCAAAGAAATTGCTAGAAGCTGGAAGGTGTATTGTTTTTATGAATTTACGCCCGGATGAAATTACAGGCATCATCAAAGAACAGCTCAAACGCTATGAAGCAAAGCTGAATCTTGCCGATGTCGGTACCGTCGTCACAGTGGGTGACGGCATTGCCAATATCCATGGTCTGGAACAGTGTATGTCCGGTGAGCTGCTGTAGTTTGAAGGCGGCGTTTCCGGTATGGCTCTGAATCTGGAGCATGATTTCGTCGGCGCTGTTCTGCTCGGCTCCGATCAGAACATCAAAGAAGGCGCCACCGTGCGCCGTACCGGAAAGATCGTTTCCGTGCCCGTGGGCGAAGAGCTGCTGGGCAGAGTGGTCAATGCATTGGGTGAGCCCATTGACGGCAAAGGTCCCGTTCTGACCACCGAGACTTCTCCCATTGAAAAAATCGCACCCGGTATCATCACCCGCAAATCCGTTCACGAGCCGCTGCAGACCGGTATCAAGGCAATTGATTCCATGATCCCCATCGGCAGAGGTCAGCGCGAACTGATCATCGGTGACCGACAGACCGGTAAAACCTCCATTGCATTGGATACCATCATCAACCAGAAGGATAAGGATGTCATCTGTATCTATGTTGCCATCGGTCAGAAGCGTTCTACGGTTGCCAATGTGGTGGAAACACTCACAAAAGCCGGCGCTATGCGCTATACCATTGTGGTATCCGCTACCGCCTCGGAGCTTGCTCCCCTGCAGTATATCGCCCCCTATTCGGGCTGTACCATGGGTGAATATTTCCTGAATAAAGGACAGCATGTGCTTTGTGTCTATGATGATCTTTCCAAGCATGCTGTGGCATATCGTACCCTTTCTCTGCTGCTGAAGCGGCCGCCGGGACGAGAAGCCTATCCCGGTGATGTGTTCTATCTGCATTCCCGTTTGCTGGAGCGTGCTTGCTGTCTCAACGAACAATACGGCGGCGGTTCTCTGACTGCGCTGCCCATCATCGAAACCCAGGCAGGTGATGTCTCCGCTTACATTCCCACCAATGTCATCTCGATTACCGATGGCCAGATTTTCTTAGAAACCGATCTGTTCAATGCCGGTGTGCGTCCGGCAGTCAATCCGGGTATTTCGGTATCCCGTGTTGGCTCTGCCGCACAGATCCCTGCCATGAAAAAGGTTTCCGGCTCTCTGAAACTGACGTATTCCCAATATCGTGAGCTGCAGGCATTTGCGCAGTTCGGCTCCGATCTGGACAGAGATACCAAGGAGCGTCTTGCCAAGGGTGAGCGTGTGGTGGAAGTCCTCAAGCAGGATAAGAATTCTCCGCTGACGGCTGCCCATCAGGTTGTGATTCTCTATGCGGTGGTCAATCATCTGCTCAAGGATGTTCCCGTGGAACGCATTGCAGAATGTGAAGCTGCACTGCTGTCCGAAATGGATGCTTGTCACAGCGATGTGCTCACTGCCATCCGTGAAACCGGCAAGCTCTCGGAAGAAACCGAAACGCAGCTCAAGCACGCCATCACCACATTCATCGACAGCTTTATCTGAGCAGAGGAGGCGTATTTGTGGCCGGTGCCAATATGAAAGCGATCAAACGGCGCATGAAAAGTGTGGAAAGCACCATGCAGATCACCAAAGCCATGGAGCTGGTTTCCTCCTCCAAGCTGCGCCGTGCCAAGGAACGTGCCGAACAGGCAGTCCCCTATTTTAATCTGCTCTATCAGACCATGAGCGAAATCGCTGCAGAAGCAAAAGATTTCCATTCCGTTTATACCGAAGGCAAACAGCAAGGTGCAGCACTGCTCATTGTCATTTCCGGTGATCGTGGTCTTGCCGGCGGCTTTCATCTGAATATGTTCCGTCTGGCAGATGCCCGTATCAAAGAGCTGGAATCCCAAAACCGTGAGGTCATTCTCATGACTGTGGGCAAAAAAGCCTCAGAGCATTATGCAAAATCCCATAACCGCATCTTAGGCAGCTTTGATGCCATCGCCGAAACGGTAACCACCTATACCACGCTGGATATGGCAGAGCATATCATCCGTTTGTTTGATCAGGGACATCTTGCTTCGGTGGAGATTGTCTATACCAATCTGGTCTCGCCGCTTAAGCAGGAGGCGTGCCGGATTCCCGTGATTCCCGTGCCGCAGCTCACCGATCAGGAGGGTCCCCGCAGTCTGACTGCCTATGAGCCCAGTGCCGAAGCGGTATTCGATTCGCTGATCCCCCGCTATCTTTCCGGTATGCTCTATTGCACCATCGTGGATACCTTCGCTTCCGAGCAGGCAGCTCGTCGGCTTGCCATGGAGAATGCAACCGATAATGCACAGGAAATGATCGATGATCTGTCACTGCGCTATAACCGTGCAAGACAGGCTGCCATTACGCAGGAGCTGACCGAAATCGTCGGCGGCGCCAATGCGCAGAAATAACAATAACACGAAAGTGAGTTTTCGTTATGCAATCCAAAGAAGAAATCAAGCAGGGCGGCATCGGTAAGATCGTGCAGATCATCGGCGCTGTGGTGGATGTACGATTCGAAAAGCATGCGCTGCCCCGTTTGCTCAACGCCATTGAATGCGAGTTTCAAGGCAATAAGCTGGTGCTGGAGGTAGCACAGCATATCGGTGATGATACGGTGCGCTGTATCGCCATGAGCAGTACCGATGGTCTGATCCGCGGTCTGGATGCGGTGGATACCGGTGCGCCCATCCGTGTGCCCGTGGGCAGAGAAACCTTGGGCCGTGTCTTCAATCTGCTGGGAGATCCTGTGGATGAACAGGAGGCTCCCGCCACGCAAGAACGCTGGCCGATCCATCGTGAGGCCCCCAGCTATGAAGAACAGGCCGCTTCCAGCGAGGTGCTGGAAACCGGTATCAAGGTCATTGATCTCATTGCACCCTATCTCAAGGGCGGCAAGATCGGTCTGTTCGGCGGTGCGGGCGTAGGCAAAACCGTCCTCATCCAGGAGCTGATCAATAATGTTGCCAATCAGCATGGCGGCATCTCCGTCTTTACCGGCGTGGGAGAGCGTACCCGTGAGGGTAATGATCTCTAC
>JAFXJT010000006.1 GCA_017532085.1 Oscillospiraceae bacterium
ATGTGGTCATTGACCCCGTGATGGTGGCAACCTCCGGCTCTGCTCTGATGAAGAACGATGCAGTAAAGACCCTGGTCAAAGAATTGCTGCCCCTTTCAACCCTTGTGACACCGAACATTCCCGAAGCACAGATCCTCTCTGGTCTGACCATTGAAACGAAAGAGGATATGGTGGCTGCTGCAAAGCAAATCGGAGATGCCAACCATTGTGCCGTTCTGCTCAAAGGCGGTCACAGCATCAACGATGCCAATGATCTGCTTTACGCAAATGGGGAACTGGTTTGGTTTGATGGCAAGCGGATTGACAATCCCAACACCCATGGCACAGGATGTACGCTTTCCAGCGCCATTGCATCCAATCTCGCCAAGGGATTTTCCCTTGCTGAATCCGTACAGAGAGCAAAAAAATATATCTCCGGTGCATTGGAAGCAATGCTCGACCTTGGCAAAGGCTCCGGCCCGATGAATCATGCTTTCGATTTGCAGGGTGCGTATACAAGGGAGGTACAGTGAAATGGAAGAAAGACGCACTTCTGTTTTTGAGAACGGACTGATTTGGTTTGGAGCGGCGATATCTATCGCCGAAATCCTGACCGGCACCTATTTCGCGCCACTCGGCTTAATAAGGGGGTTATTTGCAATCCTGATCGGTCATGTGATCGGGTGTGCAATGCTCTTCTTTGCCGGATTGATCGGCGGCAAGGTTCGCAAAAGCGCAATGGAAACTGCCAAAATGAGCTTCGGCAGCAAAGGTGCCTTGCTGTTCTGTGTTCTGAACATCATTCAGCTTGTGGGTTGGACGGCGATTATGATCTATGACGGCGCATTGGCGGTAAACGGTATCTTTGACATTGGAAACTGGATTTGGTGTATTGTGATCGGTGCATGGATTGTACTTTGGATCATGATTGGCATTCGAAATCTCGGCAAAGTAAACACGGTGGCCATGAGTGCACTGTTCGTTCTGACGATCATGCTCAGCTTTGTGATTTTTGGAAAAGGAACCGGTCTGAATACCGGCGGTGAGGGCATGACCTTTGGCGCGGCTGTGGAGCTTTCCGTGGCTATGCCGCTGTCCTGGCTGCCGCTGATCAGCGACTATACCAGAGAGGCAAAGAAGCCCGTCAAAGCAACAGCGGTCAGTGCGATTACATACGGTCTTGTGAGTACCTGGATGTATGTGATTGGTATGGGCGCTGCCATCTTTACCGCTGAAACGGATATCGCGCAGATCATGGTGAAGGCCGGTCTTGGCATTGCAGGACTTCTGATCGTGGTGTTCTCTACCGTGACAACCACCTTCCTCGATGCATATTCCGCCGGAATCTCCAGCGAAACGCTGTCTGCCAGGATCAACGGAAAGTGGGCTGCAGTTGTCGTAACCGTGATCGGCACAGTGGGGGCGATTTTCCTGCCCCTTGCGGATATTACCGATTTTCTGTATCTCATTGGCTCCGTCTTTGCGCCGATGATCGCCATCCAGATTGCAGATTTCTTTATTCTGAAACAGAACAAAGAAGCAAGTGCGTTCCGTGTTCGGAATTTGATCATCTGGCTGGTTGGTTTTGTGATTTACAGACTGCTGATGCGGGTGGATATTCTTGTAGGCAGCACCCTACCTGATATGCTGATCACAATGGCGATTTGTATTGCGGTTGGGAAAGCAGCAGAAAATAAGGAAATAAGAAACAAGTAAGAAATGAGCACATCCCCCGGCGTCCTGCATTGTGCTATGCAGGACGCCGGGGGATATTGTGATCGGATTGGGATACGGAGGCTTATGCCTCCTCCGGGAATGCATACTGGGCCTTGTACCGGGCAAACTGCTCTGCAAAAGCGGCAGAC
>JAFXJT010000007.1 GCA_017532085.1 Oscillospiraceae bacterium
ATGATGATTGTATTGCCGTACATGCAGATGGCTCAGTCTTGTGCTGCGCAGTCAGCGGTACTATCGAAAAGGTGGTTGAAAACCGAATATATATTACCTCCGACGAGGGTATGCCGCCTTTACAGTATCCGCTTGCTCGTGATATCGGCGGCATTGAAAAGGATGAGATTGTTGATCATATCCGTCTTGCGGGACTGATCTCCGAAGGTGGTGTTCCCATTTGGCGTATGCTGCAGCCACTGATTGGAAAGGGCGAAACGCTGATCATCAATGCTGCGGAAACCAATCCGGGCGTATCCTGCAGACGTGCGGTACTACGTGCGTATCCGGAGAAGGTGATTGGCGGCATCAAGATCGTTATGCGCGCTCTGTCACTGGGTAAGGCAATTCTTGTTATGACAGAGCATATGCAGACCGAAGCGGGCTCCATCCGTGCAAAGCTTGACCAAAAGAATCTAATTGATATTTACGGCATGGCAGCTAAGTATCCTGCTGAAAACGATAGGGTTGTGTTTTCTGCACTGACCGGCTGTACTGTTGAGCCGTCCTCCAGACGGGCTGTGATTCTTTCGGTGCATGACTGTATATCCATTTACGATCTGCTCGTGCATGGACGTCATCAGGCAATCCGTACAGTGACAGTGCAGGATCAAAATGTGAATGTTCCGATCGGTACTCCTATTTCACTCATTCCCGAGTTGTATGGGCTGAAGGTGCCAAAGCAGAGCGTTGCATACGTTGGCGGCGGCTGCGGTTGCCGTGTGTGCGCTGAGGATGATGCCGTGAATGAGCAAACAACAGCGATTTTCTATTCGGAGCGCATTTCGTCACCGCAGGAACGCAATTGCATCGGTTGTGGTCGATGCCATGTTCACTGTCCCATTGGGTTGATGCCAAACAAGATTCTCGATGCCATTTCAGATAGAAGCCTGAGAAAATTGACGTGGTATCAGGTGGCAGCCTGTATCCAATGCGGTACCTGCAGTGCTGTGTGTCCGTCTTATCGGATGCCCTTTGAAAAGATCGGTGCATATCTTTCGGGGATGGAGTTTGATACGTCGAATGAATGCCCAATCACCACCGCTGCGGAAGCTGAAGACTTCGAAGCGATGAATGCTTCCGAGGTCGAAACTGACATAGTTGAAGAGATCGGTGTGCTCGATCAGATTACAGAAGCAAACTCCAATGAGGAATCCTTCGACGCAGGGGATGAAAAGCTGATCGGATCAATCGATGATGAAAGCAAGGAGGGGGCAGAATGAAAAAGCAACGGGATCGGATTTGGTGTGCTGTTGGCTCGCCTGCGACCTGGACGACCGACTATCTGATTGCACTGCTCGGTGTGTATTTTTGGGCGATCTACGTCTTTGGAGTATACGATATCAACCGAGTTTTGGCGGGATGCTTTTCGGTAGCGATCGTTTTTTCGCTCTGTATGCAGCTGGCTCTGCAAAGGACTATTAATATCAGAAAATTGCTTTCCGCGGCTGTCAATGGCTTTTTAGTTGGATTTCTTATGCCCGCAGGCACACCCTTGTGGGTGATTGTAACGGTGATGGCAATTGCTATTCTTCCGTTTGAGCTTCCGTATTTGGGACAGTATCTCCGCCGCTACGTTCATCCGATTGCGCTGGCAGCTGTGTTTATGATCTTTGTGTTTCCGCAGTTCAAGGCAGCCAATGCTGATTGTCTGATCGGAGTGGCGGGACCGATTCCCC
>JAFXJT010000008.1 GCA_017532085.1 Oscillospiraceae bacterium
ATGTATGTGAAGGAGTTTATCGCTAAGGCGAAAACCTATATTGAGATGCCCGAGCTGACTCCTGAACTGCTGCGAGTGTTTATCCGCAGGATTGAGGTTTATGAGAAAGCGGAGAAGTACTCCCGAACCTGCGGAAACAGGATTGTGATCCACTATACGTTTCAGGCAGGCAGCGGTCAGAGGGCGGACGCGGTAACGGATGAAGCGAGCGAAATGGCACTGCTTCCGGCATAAAAAGCAAACCCGAAAGGCGTAATACCTTTCGGGTTACATACCACTCTCATTTCTCCGTTAAGGATAACAGCCGGATGCATGGGTCTTTTTTGTTTGCGGTTTGATTGGCATGTATATTTCGGATCCGAATGGGATATCAGTAAGATGACAAGCCGATTTGACACAGCAATCCCACACCGTCAAAGGAGAGCATCGATAAACAAACAGCAAAACGAAATGCCCATCGGACTTGGTATGGCACTTGCCATGAATCCGGAAGCAATGCAGAAATTTGCATCGCTGCCGGAACAGGAAGCATACCAAGTTCTTGCGCAAAAACAATTTGCCTATTTATCGGTACAGGCAGCAGAATATCCCATAGGACACAGCTTGTTTCTGCTGGCAAAGCTGCTGTATGAAAATCCGCCGGCGCATGTCACAATCGTGGAAGGCAAGGACTTCGATTTTGAACAAATTCGCAAAAAGCTGCCGTTTCTTGCCAACATCTCCGTTTTGCAGGAACAGGAAAAATATCACCTGATCAACGGAAAAACCACCTATTATGTTTGCAGAAATCATGTCTGTCTGCTGCCGGTGAATACGCCCGATTTCGCTGAAAATCCATTAAAATAAGCACACAGCGCATTTCTTTTTGCACGATAAAAGCGTTCTGTGTATGTTTTGGAAACTCCTGTGCATACTATTGCCATGAAATCTTAGGAGGCTTGATCATGTTTGGAATCACACCATTCGAAAGAAACGATCTCTGGCATCCCTTTCGGGAATTGGAAAACGAGCTTTTCAAAGGCTTTGGTACCATAAGCCACTGCCGCACCGATATCCGGGATGAGGGAACCCAATATGTGCTGGAATGCGAAATGCCCGGATTCGACAAAAATGATATTCAAATCGACATCCATGGCAATACGCTGATGATCTGTGCATCCCGCAGGGCATCCGACAGCGAACAGAACCGCAGCGGAGAATATATCCGCCGAGAACGCAGCTTCGGATCCTATTGCAGGAGCTTTGATCTCACAGGCATCGACGAAAATGCGATCCATGCTGCCTATCAAAACGGAATTCTGACACTGACACTGCCCAAAACGGAACAGCAGCAGCCGACAGCCAAACGGATTGCCATCGAATAATTTCTTGGAGGATAATGCATATGAGCGAAAACAGATTCTTTCTTTGTGAGCATTGCGGCAATATTGTGGGCATGATCCACGATGCGGGAGCCGCTCTTCGCTGCTGTGGAGAAAAGATGAAACAGCTTACACCGAATACCGATGCCGATGCCGAAAAGCACACGCCTGTTGTACGTGTGGATGACAACACGGTCACAGTGAATGTCGGCTCTGCGGCACATCCCATGACAGAAGAGCACAGCATCACGTGGGTTTATCTGCAAACCGATCGCGGCGGCCAGCGCAAATGTCTCAAACCGGGCGGCGCACCTGTTGTCCGCTTTGCTCTGCTGGAGGAAAAGCCCGTTGCGGTATATGCTTACTGCAATCTCCATGGTATGTGGAAAACAGAGCTTTGAGCGTTCCTTTTTGTTTGTATAATCTCAGTCGGCACGGATACAATATCTCCAGCCGGCTGATTGCATTTGCAATCCCGTAACCATCAATAAAGGAGATCAGAACGATGTCAATGATCAATAAGGAAATTTCCGATTTCAGCGTAATGGCATTCCACAAGGGAGAATGCAGAACCGTTACCAAGAAGGATGTTCTGGGCAAATGGAGCGTATTCTTCTTCTATCCCGCAGACTTCACCTTCGTGTGTCCCACAGAACTTGAGGATCTTGCGGATACGTATGCCGATTTTCAAAGCGCAGGCTGCGAGATCTATTCCGTTTCCACCGATACCCATTTTGTCCACAAGGCATGGTATGATGTATCCGAGCGGATCAAGAAAATCAACTATGTGATGATTGCCGATCCCACCCATGCACTCTCCAAGGACTTTG
>JAFXJT010000009.1 GCA_017532085.1 Oscillospiraceae bacterium
AAGCAAATGTTTTGCAATATTACAAGGAGGGTATTTGTGAATGGTAGAAATTGATAAGCCGCGTATTGAGTGTATTGACTCTCCCGAAGATCCGTCTCATGGCGTGTTCTACGTTGAGCCTCTGGAAAGAGGTTACGGAACCACACTCGGTAACTCGCTTCGTCGTGTTCTGCTGAGCTCGCTTCCCGGTGTAGCCGTGACGTGTATAAAGATCGACGGAGTTCTTCATGAGATCTCTACCATCCCCGGTGTGAAGGAGGATGTGACCGAGATCATTCTTGCGATCAAAGGTCTGACCGCAAAGCTGCATTCCGATGGTCCCAAGAACATCTACATTGAGGCAGAGGGCGAGTGCGAGGTGACTGCCGGTGATATTAAAACGGATTCCGAGGTCAGCATCTTAGAGCCCGGTTTGCATATTGCAACACTGGGTAAGGGTGCCAAGCTCGAAATGCAGATCACCATTGACAGAGGCAGAGGTTATGTATCTGCAGAACGCAATAAGCAGATGATGGGTAACCTTCCTCTGGATGTTATCACTGTGGATAGCATTTATACACCTGTATTGAAGGTGAATTACAAGGTTGAGGACACACGTCTCGGTCAGATTACTGACTACGATAAGCTCACGATCGAAGTTTGGACAGATGGTACCATTTCCGCTAAGGAAGCCCTGTCTCAAGCCGCCAATCTCCTCAACGAGCATCTCCGACTCTTTGTGGATCTTTCCGAGGAGTCGAGCATTGAACAGGTTCTCATCGAGAAGAACGATGGAGGCAAGGAGAAAATCCTTGAGATGACCATTGAGGAGCTTGACCTGTCGGTACGTTCCTTCAATTGCTTGAAGCGTGCCGGTATTAACACCGTCGAAGATTTGATCAGTAAGTCGGAAGATGAGATGATGAAGGTCAGAAACCTCGGTAAGAAGTCCTTTGATGAGGTGCGTGAGAAGCTGAAGTCGCTCGGTTTTGACCTCAGCTCAGATGACAATGACTAATCCCGTTCGGCGCACCTGATGGTGCTGTCCGATGAATTACAAAGGAGTGAAGAACAATGGCAGGTTCCAGAAAGCTCGGCAGAGCATCCGACCACAGAAAGGCGATGCTCCGTGGCATGGTCACATATCTGCTCGAAAACGGCCAGATTGAGACCACTGTGACCAGAGCAAAGGAAGTTCGTGCAATGGCTGAAAAAATGATCACCTTGGGAAAGGGTGTTCAGGGGAATGATGCCGCTGCCGATCTGCACTGCAAGCGTCAGGTATTTGCTTATGTCACTAAGGAGAGCGTTGCTAAGAAGCTCTTCGACGAGATCGCTCCTCGTTATGCAGAGCGTAACGGCGGTTATACCAGACTGATTAAGGTTGGTCCCCGTCGCGGCGATGCTGCTGAGATGGCGATTATCCAGCTCGTATAAGCTGAAACAAGAACCGGTATCCCATTTGCGGATACCGGTTTTTTCTTTGCTTTTTTGACTCGTTTTCAAATAAAAAGCACAAATCGGGAATAAAAATGCTCAATTTGTCATAAAAAAGTGAGAAAAGTATCTATACAAGAAGCGGTTTTTTTGGTATACTGTTATTATCAAAAAGTGAAATCAGATCAAAAAGTGAAATCAGATCTAACGATGAGGTGATAGAATGAACATCCGCAATCGCTTTTCCGCATTCCTCACAGCCACAGTGCTGCTGCTTGGTATGGCCATACCCGCCTCGCTGGAGGCAAAGGCGACTTATGTTCCCAAAAAGGCAAGAGTATCCGTTCATGATCCCTCAGTGATGTATGATGCCAAAAGCGGATTGTATTATATCTTCGGTTCGCATATTGAGGCAGCACGCTCTGCGGATCTGCAAAGCTGGCAGACCTTCAGCAACGGCTATGCCACAAACAACAATGCGCTGTTCGGATCGCTTTCCCAGAATTTGCAGAAGGCATTTGCCTGGGCAGGCGAGAATCTGGAAGATTGCGTCGGCGGATTTGCGGTGTGGGCACCCGATGTGATATATAATCCCGAATATCGCAATGCGGATGGCTCCAAGGGTGCCTATATGATGTATTTCTGCACCAGCTCCACCTATAAGCGATCGGTGATTGCCTATGGCGTATCGCAAACGGTGGAAGGCCCTTATACCTTTGTGGATACGCTGATTTATTCGGGCTTTACCGACAATGACAGCTATGCTACCAGCTCCACCAAGAATGTGAACCGCAAATATACCAGCACCAATATAGATGAGCTGATTGCCGCAGGGCAGGTGACCTATAACGAAGCATGGTTCCAGAATCATGATTTCAACAATCGGATGTATCCCAATGCCATTGATCCCAACATCTATTACGGTACCGATGGCAAAATGTATCTGTCCTATGGCTCGTGGTCGGGCGGCATCTTTGTGCTGGAGCTGGATCAGGCAACGGGACGCTGTATCCATCCCAAAACCGGCACCACGCCCGATGGCAGAATGGTGGACAGCTATTTCGGCACCAAGATTTCCGGCGGCTATGGCAAATCCGGAGAAGGTCCCTTCATCGAGTATCATGAGGAGACAGGTTTTTATTATCTCTGGGTGACCTATGGCGGCCTGACCTCCAACGGCGGATACAATATGCGTGTGTTCCGCGCCACCGAGCCTCTGGGACCCTATCTGGATGCAGCCGGCAGAAATGCAGTGCTTGCATCGGATACCAATCTCAACAGCATAGGCACCAAGGTGATGAACAACTATCAGTTCAGCGGAATGCAGACAGCCTATATGGCACCGGGACATAATTCGGTGCTCAAGGATGACAGCGGCTGGTATCTGGTGTATCATACCCGCTTTGATGATGGCTACGAGTATCATGAGGTACGTGTCCACGCCATGACCTTCAACGAGGCAGGCTGGCCTGTGGTATCTCCCTTTGAATACAGCGGGGATCCATGGTCGCAGTATGGCTTTGAGGCAAGTGCTCTGGCAGGAGACTATGCGTTCATTGATCATGGTACCGGCACCGATGCCAATATTTCTCGCAGCAGCATGATCACGCTGCGCGCTGATGGCACCATCGGCGGCGATGTCAGCGGTACATGGAGTCTTTCCAAAGAAAATGCCTATGCCGATTTTGTGATCGGCGGTGTGAATTATCACGGTGTTTTTGCCGTACAGCATGATGAAAGCGGCAGTGATCGCAAGGTCATGACCTTTACAGCCATCGGCAACAACAACCATACGATCTGGGGTGCGCAGAATACGCCGTGGAGCGGCACAGAGCGTCAACCGGATCAGGATTATACCGGCACCAGTCCGCTGGTGTATCATCTGGATTCCGTGCAGCATCCCGAGGGCGATACGACGCTCTGCGGCACAGATCTGCCCAGTGGGATTCCCTATTTTATCACCAATGTACACAGCGGCAAGGTGATTGATCTTTCTGAGGGCAATACTGCCGGCGGTACCAATGTGCAGCAGTGGACCAAAACCGGCGGAAGTCAGCAGGAATGGCGTGTGCTGGATCTGGGCAACGGCTATTGCAAGATTCTTTCCATGGCAGATGAAACCATGTGTCTTACCGTACAGGGCAGCTCTGGGGACAACGGCTTGAATGTGGTGCTGGAGAAGGATGCAGGCACAGAGAATCAACAATGGAAACTGATGCGCAATGGCGGATTTTATGGGATTGTTTCCCGTTGTTCCGGCGATGCTGCGGGCTTGGATGTGTATGAATGGTCCAAGGAGAACGGCGGCAACGTCAACCAATGGGAATATTGGGGCGGCGAATGTCAGCTCTGGAGAATGGAGCCGGTCTATGCCGTTGCCGAGGAAGGCAACTATACCATTCGGAATCTGAACAGCGGATTCTGGCTTGGCGACAGCGAAAACGGTCTGGTGCAGAATACGGAGCATCAGATCTGGAAGCTGTATCGCAATGACAATGGCAGCTATTCCATTGTGGATGGCGGCTTGCAAGCCATCACATGTTGTGAAGAGGGCAGCACATGGCCTCTGGATGGCAGCACCTATACGCTGATGCCCTATGATCCGAACAACAGTCTGCAGCAATTCCGACTGCAATGCAATGTGGATGGCTCTTATTCGTTCTTGTGGGATCGGGATGATGCCACCTATTGTATTGGGATTTATGGCGAAGGCAATGCACTGGGCGAGCGGCTCAGTGTATGGGGATTCTACAATATCCCCAGCCAGCGCTTCATTCTGGAGCCGACTGCACAAGAGCCCGAACCACCGCCTGTGACTGTGATCAAGGGCGATGTGAACTGCGATTCCATGGTAAAAATCGACGATGTGGTATTACTGTGCCGTTATCTGGGCGAGGATGCGACCGTTACGATACAACCGCAGGGCTTGCTCAATGCCGATTGCGATGGCGATGGCAAATCAACACCCGATGACAGCATTCTGATTTTGAAATATCTGGCTCAGCTGATCACGCACCTGTAAACCCAGGTTTGCGTTACCCCCACTATTTCATTTTGACCGGAAGGGAACTTGCCTTTCCGGTCCTCTTTTTTTGCACTGAGGGGGAGTGCTGACAGGACTGAGATACACAAAAAGCGCCGCCTCCGATTGGTTTTCGGAAGCGGCGCTTGTGCGTATTGGGAAGTGCTCGGATTAAGCCTTAAATACGGCACGAACGAAGTTGTAGATATGTGCATGGATGCAGTTATCACCGTGATATCCGCCATTGACATAGTG
>JAFXJT010000010.1 GCA_017532085.1 Oscillospiraceae bacterium
ACCTTGTGCAACTATATCTTTTTCTACAGACTGAAACATCTGTATCAATTTAAAGATACAGATGTTTTATAGCCCATATTTACTATTGAATATGTGGTTTAAGTTCCATTTATAAATTGACATATCCACAGCTTAACGCGTCAGATATTTTGCAGTAAGAACGAAAAGACACGATAAAGCAAGTCCTGTTGTCCAAAAGTTGTCCAAAACCGAATTTGATAAAAGAAGAACCTCCCGAACGGCATATTCAAGCCATTTGAGAGGTTTATTTCATTGTAAATAGTGGTCAAAATAGATTTTTTAATTTATATAAAAATTGAAATGACTTATATGATTTCGTTGATGTAGCGAACTGCTGTTTCAAGACCTTTTTCGTTTTTGATTTTTTCGGAGAGCTGTTTTACTTTCTGATATCTTTCTTCATAATGTAATTCCATATCTTTAATACAGGAAATAATCTTTTCCTCTGTTACATTATGACCATCTATCTCTTCGGTAGCAACTCCTAATTTTATAAGCATATCCGCCTGTCCTCTTTGGTCTAGAACATGGGGAACAGGTATTGACGGAATGCCGTAAATCAAGGTCGCTGCCGATGTACCGAAACCGCAGTGATGTATTGCCATTTTACATTTATCAAAAAGATAACTATGAGGAACAGAACCTATCGCAATCATTGACTCAGGTAATTTGTATTCCTGCAAGGATTTCTGAAAACCTTGTATAACAGCTCTGTTTCCTGTTTTTTCAAAGGCTTTTACAAATGCATTAAGCTTATGTATCTCAGCTTTATCTTCAAAAGACATTGCGCCAAGTGTCAAAAGAACAGGTTTATCTCCGTTTTTTAAAAAGTTATCAAGTTTTTCATCGGGCTTATAATCCTTTTCTTCCTGGTGCCAGAAACCTGTAAAAACATGATGAGGTTCCCAATAGGGATTTCTTTCTTTGGCGTATTTGCTGATGGGAATCAGGTCATAATTTGATGACATAATCATTCCGATATCTTTTGCAGGTTTTAATTTATATTCTTTTCTGATTTTATTATATGGTTTAGCAATTTGACCTGCTATAAAGCCGCCGATTATTTTATTGATGAAAGTCTGCTTTTTTAATTTCTCGGGAATCATCTCAGTCTGTAAAGTAACATTAACTGTTGGTATGCCAAGAACTTCTGCTTCTGTTGCTCCCATCTGAGCGTGCGATACCACAATCAGATCCATTCCCTTGCAGGTTTCAAAAACGTCTGCTGTAGATTCAACGATTATATCAAAAACAAAATTCATTGTTTTGAGCATACTAAGCATGGGATTTTTATTTTTTCCACGAATGATTGCAGCTTCTTTTTCTATATCAATATCAGGTCCGATAGGTGCAAATTTTACGTTGCTGGATTCAATCAGTTGTTTCCAGCAGGGATGAGAACCAAGCAGTACATCATATCCGTTTTTGTTTAATTCCTGTGCCAAGAAAATATATGGCTGAACGTCCCCTCTGGTACCCATTGTGAACATTGCTATTTTTTTCATTAGGTTATCCTCCGTCAAAACAATAGTTCATTTTGATTATACCATAAAATAGTAAAATTTCAACTATTTTTTGTTCTTAAAAAAGTAGCCAATCCGAAGTTTTGTTCAGATTGGCTACCCTATATCATTTGGTCGGAGTGACAGGTCTCGAACCTGCGGCCTCAACATCCCAAATGTCGCGCGCTACCAACTGCGCCACACCCCGATGCTTTCTGCTGATACATCTGCCTACAAGGCAAATGAAGGCATCCCTTGCGGAACACCTTCATTGATTATATCACATTTTTGCTGTATTGTCAAGTATCCTTCCGATCAATTCAGCAACAAAATCGTCTCTCCGCCATTGAGTGACAATAATTTTTGCCGGATGCGCTTATGCTTATAGGTCCGCACAAAGTTCTGCAATGCGGTTCCGCCATGAAAGCCATGAATCACAGTCAGCTCACAGCCCTTCGGAGCAGCGGCCAATTCACGATCCAGCAGCTTTTTTGCTTCGGCAACCGTACATCCATGCAGATCCAACCGACGAAACATATTATACCTCTTCCAGCAGATGCGTCATATCATACAGCCCTGCCTTGCGTCCCTTTGCCATGAAGATTGCCGCATTGACGGAGCCTTCGGCAAAGACTCGCTTGGAGGATGCCGTATGCTTCAGAGAAATACACTCATCCGGTCCCGCAAACAGGACCTCATGCTCACCCACAATGGTGCCGCCTCGAATCGAATGCATTCCGATCTCGGCAGATTCTCTCTTTTTGCGCACACTATGACGATCATACACCGGATGCTTCGGCGGATCCGTCTCTTCACAAATTGCATTCAGCAGCATCAATGCTGTACCCGAAGGTGCATCAATCTTTTGATTATGATGCTTTTCAATGATCTCAATATCAAATTGATTGCCCAATACGGCTGCTGCTTTCTTGGAAAGCGCCATCAGCAACTGGATGCCAATGGACATATTGAACGAAAAGAAAATGGGAATCTGCTGCGCTGCTTGCCGGATCTGTCCCATCTGCTCCTCGGAATAGCCGGTGGTAGCAAGCACCAGCGGAACACCGACAGAAAGCGCATATTGCAGTAAGCCCTCCAGACCGGCAGGATTGCTGTAATCTATGATCACATCAGGCGTCTGCGGCAATGCGGCAGGCGTTTGTACTACAGGAAATCCCAATGTATCACAAGGAAACAAGTCAATGCCGGCAATGACCTTGCAGCCATCTCGTTCAGCAATACAAGCGGCAAGCGTGCGGCCCATTTTTCCGCAGGCGCCGCTGATAACGATTTCAACCATCCTTGAGAATCCTCTCTTTATCTGTTTCTTGTTACCGCAAGCACTTATGCAAGCAGATCATGCTTTGCCAATGCTGCACGCAATACCTCGCGATTCTTTTCTTCCATTTCGCACAAAGGCAGACGACATTCGCCAACCTGCATTCCCATCAGATTCATCGCTTCCTTCACGGGAATCGGATTGACCTCAATAAACAGCGCATTGATCAGATTGAGATAATCGAGCTGAAGCTTTGCCGCAGTCTGATAATCTCCCTGCAAGGCTGCCATTGCCATATCATGCGTTTCCTTGGGACATACATTGGACAGCACAGAAATCACGCCCTTGGCACCCAATGCCATCATCGGCACGATCTGATCATCGTTGCCGCTGTAAACATCAATGATATCGCCGCAGCGCTCCATGAGCTTTGCCACATAGCTGATGTTGCCGGATGCTTCCTTGATGGCAACAATATTCGGCAGCGCAGCAAGCTTTGCCACAGTCTCAATTTCAATATTCACACCGGTACGGGAGGGTACATTATACAGAATAATCGGCAGATTCACGGCATCGGCAATGGCCTTGTAATGAATGTACAGACCCTTCTGCGTTGCCTTGTTATAGTATGGTGTAACCAGCAGCAGAGCATCGGCACCCACACGCTCGGCATCCTGCGAAAGTGCAATGCAAAATGCAGTATCGTTGCTGCCGGTACCGGCAATCACCGGAACCCGATGTGCAGCACGCTCTACGGCAAAGCGGATGACCTCAACATGCTCCTCTTCGGTCAGAGTAGAACTCTCACCGGTAGTACCTGCAATGATCAGTGCATCCGTACCGGCTGCGATCTGATCTTCGATCAATTGTGCCATCACGTCATAATCAATGGTACCATCTGCGGCAAAGGGTGTAACCAATGCGACACCGGCACCTGTAAATATCGTATTCTTCATGGTTCCTTCATCCTTTCCGCCAATATGCAGTGCATATCGGCTATGTCAAATCTTAAAGCGCGGAACATCCGTCGTTCTGCAAAAAGGGCATCTGTTCTTTCAGCCATGCGGAAAGCTGCTCTGCCTCCTGCATGGAAAAGCCTCGCACCGTATCACCGCAGACTGCTGCCAGAAGCATATCGCCATAGACTGCACAGCCTGTATGATAGAAGCAAGTCGCACACAAATTCGCAGGCAGCGCCCGTTCTCCTCCTCGGCCGTCAATGTAATAGCAAAGGCGGATGCCTTGTTCCGCAAATGCAGCAGGCACTTCAAAGGCACGCATCCGCTCGGTGACATCGCAGGCCAGCAGATCACAAAGCCTGTTCTCTGTAACCTGCTCCACAGGATGCATACTCACCCGCAAAGCGGTATCCACCCGCAGCAGAAAACGTTCCATTGTATTCCTCCTTGCACGCAGTCTTACAGCAAACGGATAAAATTCCGTGCCAGCGTCTGAGGATGCACCGGATCTCCCACATCCTCCAGCGCTTCGGGCAAACCGAATGTATATACAGGTTGTGTATGTTCGGAATCCATCTCATTCAATGCTGCAAAGATCTGTTCTTCGGTTGCCTCATCCATGGGGATGAAAATACGCTCTGTCTCATCCTTGCCGGCAATCACATGGGTCACACAAACCGATCGCTTGGATGCCGTTACCGCAAGATACGAGGGATCGGATGACAGCAGAAATGCCTGATACTCCATCGAGACCGATTTGGCTCCGCAGGCAGTCAGCAGCTCATTGAGCGCATGTGCCTCAAGATCCGTGCAGTCATCTGCCAACGCCAGCAGATAATCACAATGACGATACAAGCCCTTACAGGCATCACTGCGCAAAAAGCTTTTCAAAAGCTTCGGCTGAAGATAATAATCCTGCAAATAGGCAGGTACAAAGGGCAGCGGATGATTGGTTGGCGGCAGATAGCTGTGGAATTCCAGCGGACCAAACAAATGATCTCCGTTGCGGATATCCACAGAGGCTGCTGAAAGCGTATCTGCCATTGCACAGATAAATACAGATTTCATTGGAAATGGATTCCCTTTCCCTATTGTTATATTCCGATTGTTTTGCGATTCTCTGCGAAATGCTCAGTCAAAATAGCCTTTGGCAGCCAACAGCTCTGCCAGCTCTACCGCACCGCCGGCTGCGCCGCGCAGGGTATTGTGAGACAAGCACACAAACTTATAGTCAAACAGACTATCCTCACGCAGACGACCCACCGATACTGCCATACCGCCTTCCAGCATACGATCCAGACGTGCCTGAGGGCGATCCGGCTCCTCAAAATAATGGATAAACTGCTTGGGTGCCATAGGCAGCTCCAACGACTGGGGCTCGCCTGCAAAGCCTGCCCATGCAGCCTTGATCTGCTCAATGGTAGGCTTTTTCTCAAAGCTTACAAACACTGCTGCCGTATGACCATCGGCAACCGGTACACGCAGACACTGGGTTGTGATATGCGGTGCTTCGGCCTTGACAATCTCGCCGTTTTCCACCTTGCCCCAGACCTTCAGCGGCTCCTGCTCGGATTTCTCCTCCTCGCCGCCGATGTAAGGGATCAGGTTATCTACCATTTCGGGCCAGCGGGCAAATGTCTTGCCGGCACCGGAAATTGCTTGGTAGGTACATGCCAGCACCTGCTTAATGCCGAATTCACGCAGCGGATGCAGCGCAGGTACATAGCTCTGAATCGAACAGTTGGATTTTACCGCAATAAAGCCGCGCTTGGTACCAAGTCTGGCTCTCTGTGCAGCAATGACCTCCAGATGCTCCGGATTCAGCTCCGGAATGATCATGGGAACATCAGGGGTGAAACGATGTGCCGAATTGTTGGATACGATAGGACATTCCGCCTTGGCATACTGCTCTTCCAATGCACGGATCTCCTCTTTTTTCATGTCTACGGCACAGAAGCAGAAATCCACCTCTGCTGCGATTTTCTCCACATCAGCACCGGCATCGTATACCATCAGATCGGCAAGCTTCTCGGGCATGGGCTGATCTTCAAATGCCCAACGGCTGCCGACTGCCTCACGATAGGTCTTGCCTGCGGAACGAGAGGACGCAGCAAGGGTTGTTACCTTGAACCAAGGATGCTCTGCCAGCAGCAGTGCAAAACGCTGACCCACCATACCGGTGGCACCAATAATACCAACTCGAAACTCTTTCATCTTTCATCTGACTCCTTCTTTAGAAAAATCAATTTTTTGACTTTGGCGCTATGATCTGGTAAATGATCATAAAAAAAATCCGCCGGATCAACCGAACGGACATTCTGGCTTATGAACGGTACCCTGCGATTCTCCATGGAAGCTGCGTTTCCATCCTAACCGCTCAGGAATCCGGTCCAGCACTCCACACCGCAGAACTGCGGCATGACAGTCACGCACCTGTTCGATGCGTCCCCAGCATTCTTCCCAGCCGTTCGGAAGAATACTTCGGCGGTTTTGCCTTTTTTGCTGAGATCCCATCGGGTCGGCACCCTCTCATCAGCAAGACTCATCGCAACCGCGCCTCTGTCCGTATGTGCATATGATACCATGTTCCCTTACATTTGTCAAGCACTTTTTTCAATTCTACTCTTTGTACGGTTTCCCTGCACTATTCTATGCTCCTTTTGTGGAAATGGTGCCGGTTTTTTTCTGCTTTATGATGTATCTTTCCCATTTTCACCGCATATGCTCCAATAGCACCAAGCAAGGAGTGAGCTACTGCATGAAACGAAAGCAAATCCATGATACAACACAGCGGCATCTGCGGCAATCCGAGCCCGATGCTCTGGGAGAACGTGCCATTCGTCTGGGAGAATATATCATTGCACATGAGGCTACGGTTCGCAGTGCTGCCAAAGCCTTTGGCATCTCAAAATCCACGGTACATAAAGATATCTCCGCCAAGCTGCCGCTGCTCCATTACGGATTATACGAGCAAGTCAAGGTCATCATTGAGAAAAACAAGCAGGAACGGCATATCCGAGGCGGTATGGCAACCAAACGCAAATATGAAAACCAGAAATTACGCTGCACCGATCCCCAAGATCGTTCGCTGCACTGACGGAACGATGCTGCAATATCATCCACTGTCGGCTGCTTTTCTTCTCAGAGAATCTGCTGTCCCGAATGCGGTGTATCATATCGTATGCGGATCTCACCGCTGCTGCGCCATTCCTCTGTTCCGTCCTCATAGCGCACCAGCAATCGGAATGCGTCATCGATGGTCAATGCAGCCGCTTTCCGGCTTTTCCCGTTTTCATATACCAGAATGGATTCGCCCAGCATACAAAGTTTATCCCGATAAACGGAAAAATAGTGCTTGTGCGGCAATTGATGATAGTAATCAAGAAATCGCTGCAGCCACGAAGCGGTCAGCTTCGGCAGCAGATCGGCCGGCGGTACATCGGCATCTCCCTGATAGAGTGCGCCGGCAACAGAGGCAAGCTCCGGCGGAAATCCTCCCTTTGGCAGCAGCAGATTGATCCCGATTCCCACAATGGCATAAGAAAGCCGATTGCCTTCGGGGGCTGCTGCGCCCTCAGTCAGAATCCCACAGATCTTTTTTTTCTCATACAGCAGATCATTCACCCATTTGATCTGCACTTTTTTTGCACACACCTGCTCGATGGCTTCACAAGCTGCCACCGCTGCAATCGAGGTCAGAGAAAGTGCCTCGGAAAGGGGCATCTGCGGCCGCAGAAGCAGGCTCAGATATAACCCGCTTTCCTGCGGGGAATAAAAGCTGCGTCCCATTCTGCCTCTGCCTGCCGATTGATGCAGGGCAAGCACCGCTGTGCCTTCGGGAGCATCCTGCTCTGCCATAGTCCGCAGCCTGCCATTGGTAGAAGGCAGCGTATCATAGACCTGTACCGTACAGGATTCGTCGTTCAGCAAGGCGGCAATGGCCTGTTCCAGCGAGCTGTTCCGCTGCGGCTGCATGATGCTTCACTCCTTTCTTTCTCAGCATGATCCTGTTTATTATATCACAGCGCTTCCAAAAGCGCAAGAAGCTTCCTGTTTGTTCCAAAAAAATGATCGCGGCGCACTCTGTTTTATAACCATATTGCCAATACAACTTTACAGAAAAGTTGTATTGTTCTTTGTTATCCTATTTATCTTTCTTGCGAATATACACGTCCGTACTTGATTTTTCATCGCACTTATTTTCCCGAAAATGCAGATTAAAACGAACAAAATACGATATTCTCCTATTAAATGCTTGTAAGAATCATGCATATTCATTAATTAAAGTCAGCTGTCACAAATTTTATAAAATATTGTTGCTAAAATTCTTAGAAAAAACAATTGACAACAAAATCAGAAAAATGATAAAATAATTGCGGAAGGCTTTCCCCTTTCATCCGAAGGACTCTCCGAGCGTACATCAGGGTATCCTTCTACCCTTCTTACAAACAACACAGCACACCATCTACCCATAGATACCCCAACCAATGCACCCTGCCGATATCGCAGCGGCTTCCGAGCACGGCTCTGTCTGTATATCACAGCAGATCCTCTCTGAAAGCACAGGATATCGGTGATCGCAGCAATGAATTCGATCATGGTTTTCGCAGCATACAGCATAAAATCTTCAGCACGCTTGTTCAGATGTTTTCCTCGCGCAGATCACGGTACAAACTGCGCCTTCTTTTCATATGTGCTGAACGTGAACAGTGTTACTGTCACGGTCGAAAGAGTCCTGTGTGTACGACAGGGCTTTTTTCATTGCTCCGATGTTCCTTGCTGATACTGCCGAAGAATATGCTGCAGTCTTTGCAGTGCCGATGTATTCGGTATTCTTCGGCTGATCTACCCTATTTTTCTTCATTCTCCCAACTCTTTTTTGTTTGCGCTCTCCGGATTGACTTTTTACCGCCTCTTTATGGAATATTGTTGCTGTTTTATTCTGTACCTCTTGCATTTTTTGTCGCTTTGTGGTACGATAAAATCGGTAATGGATACCAAAAAAGAGATGTGTGATTTCAATGCGGGGAGGATTTTTTTATGGCAATCCAGAATCAGATATCCCATACAGGCAGAACAAGACGTGCAGCCGGCGCACTTGCCATTTGTGCTGTCATGCTCGCTTGCATGAGCCGTGGATATGCTTTGCCGCCTGCCAGCGGTGCTTCGGCCGGTATTAAGGCGTTTCCCGGTGCTGTGGGCGGCGGTGCTTATGCCACCGGCGGCAGAGGCGGCGAGATCTATCATGTCACCAATCTCAATGACAGCGGGGAAGGCTCGTTCCGGGATGCTGTCAGCAAATCGGGACGCTTTGTCATTTTCGATGTGAGCGGTACCATCGAGCTGAAAAGCAATATCATTGTTCAGAGCAATGTGACCATCGCCGGTCAGACTGCTCCGGGCGGCAGCGGCATTACGCTCAAGAATTACAAGCTCGGCATGGGCGGCGATAATATCATCTGTCGGTTCATCAGCTCCCGTCCCGGTCCCTATGCCTCAACCACCAGCGGCAACGATGCCTGGGGCGGCGCAAAAGGCTCCAACTCCATCATCGATCACTGCTCTATGGGCTGGACCACCGATGAACAATGGGCGCTCTATTCCAACAATGAATATTACACAGTGCAGTATTCTGTGATCGGCCCTGCCGATTCCTGGGGCGGACACAGCAAAGGCATCCACGGCTTCGGCATCATGATGGGCAGAGGCTACTGTACCTTCGATCATAACCTCATTGTACATAATGTTTCCCGTAATTTCCGCGGCAAGGTAGTAGGCACCTCTACTGCCGATTTCACCAATAATGTCATCTACAACTGGGCATATCAAACCGCTTATGGCACCATCGGCCATCTCAACTATGTCAACAATACCCTTAAGATGGGAAATGGCACCACCGGCGGAAAGCACTATGTCTATGTAGACAGCAGTACCAATCCGCAAAATTTCTCGATCTACTGCGCCGGCAACCGGATGCTCAATCGGGATGGCTCTGTTTACGGTGATGTGACCTATAACAACTGGAACGGTATCTCCGTCAAGAATGGTCTGGGGATTACCAAGGATTCTGTCAAGAGCAACTCCGCATTCCAAACCATTGTCAATAACGAAAATGTCTCCACCGCCATGCAATGCGAAAGCGCTGAGGCATCCTATGAGCATGTTCTCACCTTTGCAGGCAACGGCATCGCTTCCAATCTGCGTACTGCCATTGATCAGCAATCCGCAAACGAAGCCAGAACCGGTACCGGAAATATGAGCGGCAGTGCCGCCTATTCCGATGCAACCGCCGAGGAAAAAGCAAAGATCGACAGCTATAAAATCCAGTGCAGCACCAACTATACCTACCCTGCTCCCGTGCTGGAGAAAACCATCGTCGATACCGACAGCGACGGTATGCCCGATGCTTGGGAGACTGCACGCGGTCTCAATCCCAACGATCCTGTGGACTGCTATGGCGACTACTGCGGACAGGGTTATACCAATATCGAATATTACTGCAACGATCTGACCATCAACGCATTCCCTCAGGGCGTTGTCACCCTTTCTCCTGAAATGGAACCGGTGGAAACCATCTCTGCATTCGAGACCATTGAGGCTGAGGCTTTCACCTCGCAAAACGGCGTGGAGACTGAAGAAAACGACAACGGCATCAGCAATGTGGGCTTCATCGAAAACGGAGATTCCATCATGTTCCGTGCCGTGAACTTCGAGGATGGCGCCGGCAGCTTCTATGCACAGGTTGCTTCTACCACTGACGGCGCTGCTATCGAGGTCTATGTAGGCTCCATGAACAGCACGCCTGCGGCAATCTGTCCGGTGCCCAATACCGGTGACTGGCAGCAGTATACCGAGATCTCCTGCAACACCAAAAGCACCATTCGCGGCACACAGAATGTCTATCTGAAATTTGTTGGCGGCGACAGCTATCTGCTGAACATCGACAGCTTTGTATTCGGCAGAGACCGTGTGCCCATCAGCGGTACTTGGATCACCGATCTGCAGGTGCTGGATGAAGCGCATTATGATGCATGGGCTCTGGGACAGGATCTCAAAGACGGCGCTCCGCTGTTCGGTGACAGAACCGTATCCTATATCGGCGTGCCTTCCGCCTTGATCGGTGCAGAATACATCCTCACTGCCTGCGATTCCAAATTCACCAAAGCAGATCTTGCCTACTTCACTGCCGGCGACGATCTCCTTGTCTATGTTGCCATGGATACCCGTGTGTCCCCGCTGCCGGCTTGGCTCTCCGATTGGGAGCCCACTGCTATGACCGTTGCCAATGACGGCGATGTTCAATTCGCCCTTTATCAGAAGCAAGTCCCTGCCGGAGAAATCGTTTTGCTGGGACAGAACGGACAGGATGCCTACTGCGTCAACTATACGGTCATGGCAATCAAAGATCCCAACGCTGTGGAAACCACCACGACAACTACCACTACAACGACGACTACCACAACAACGACGACAACGACTACCACAACGACAACCTCTTCCATACAGCCGGAAACACCGCTCTATGGCGATATCAACTGCGACGGTATTGTCAAAATTGATGATGTGGTGCTGGGCAGCCGTCTGGTGGGTGAGGATCAGACCATAACCATCTTACCACAGGGTATGATCAATGCCGATTGTGCATATGACGGTCAAATCAACGCTTTGGATACCATCAAGATCCTCAGTTTCCTTGCCGGTCTGACCGCCTTTGAGGAATTGGGACAACCATAAGACAATCGCAGACAGCAACAAAAATCAAAACGCTGTATCGGAATTTCGGCTCCGGTACAGCGTTTTTTATGGATCATTTATGATATTTTCCACCCTCGGCAATCTGATAGCCACGATAAATCTGCTCCAGCAGCATCACACGGGCAAGCTGATGAGGGAATGTCATGGGAGAAAAGGAAACTCGTTTGGCTGCTGCCTGCTTTACGGCATCGGCCAAACCATGACTGCTTCCGATCACAAAGGTCAATGCCGAACAGCCTCGCAGAGCAGGCTCGGTTAGATAAGTAGAGAACACCTCGCTGGTGCAGGGTTTTCCCTCAATACACAAAGCGATCAGTTCTCCCTCTGCATGACGCAGAATCTGTTCTCCTTCTGCTTGCAGTGCACGGACAATCTCCCCTTCCGAAGGGCATTCCGGCAGTCTTGCTTCGGGCAGCTCGATCCATTGCAGCTTACAATATCGCTTGAGTCGTTTGGCATATTCCGCACAAGCCTCCTGCAGCCAGCGTTCCTTCAGTTTGCCCACTGTCAGCAATGTAATCCGCATCAAAAGACCGTCATCTCCCCGCTGGTTTCTACTTTTGCAACCTCCAGCAGATAATCTCTGCCGCGGCACAATCCGGAAAGTGCATTGGCAACCGCTGCCTCTGCCAGGGCAGGCCGATTGTTTTCCTGACTCAGATGTCCCAGAATCAATCGTGTGGTGCCGCTTTCGATCAGCTTCCGCACTTGCTGGGCGCAATCGGTATTGGACAAATGTCCCACATTGGAAAGAATCCGCTTTTTTACATAGGGCGGATACCGTCCTGCCCGCAGCATCTGCTCGTCATAATTCGCCTCCAGCAGCACCAGATCACAGCCTGTCAGCGCTTCCTCCACCGTTTTGGTCACATGGCCAAGATCTGTGCACACAGCACAGATTCTTCCATCGGACATCTGCACGCGATATCCACAACTCTGCACGGTATCATGGGGTGTGACAAATGCCGTAAGCGCCAGATCTGCCAGTGTAATGGTCTGATTCATTTCCTGCAGGATTGCCGAAGCAGAGACTGCATCATGATCAATCAGATTCCGCAGCGTTTTTCCCTGTCCATAGATCGGTACCCTCAATTGCTCCGACAGCACCTTCAATCCACGCACATGATCCGAATGATCATGGGTAATGAAGACTCCCTGTATGGCAGACATCGCCAGACCACAGCGTTCCATTGCCTGTGCCAGACGACGATAGCTGACACCTGCATCAATCAGCACACCGCTCTGCAGCGTTCCGATATAGGTTGCATTGCCCTTGCTGGAGCTGAATAGCGAATATAACCGCGCCATGTGCCCGATCCCTCCTGCCGTTTTGATCTTCTCGGTCGGTATTCTTACCGCCTCGATAAACAAAGGGCGAAATTTCTTTCGCCCTTTCGCAAGTATCATGAAATTAGCCTGCATTTTCCTGCAGCAACGGTTCTGCTTCATCGGGATGCGTTTCCTTCACGATCTCTGCACCCAATGCCCGCAGCTTGCCTACCATATCGGAATATCCTCGCTCAACATGGAAAATGTCCTCAACATAGGTCACGCCGGATGCTGCAAGTCCTGCAATCATCAACGCTGCACCCGCTCGCAGATCACAAGCCTTGACCGGTGCACCGGTCAATCTGCCCGTGCCCTCAATGACGGCAACCTTGCCATCCACTTGAATGTCGGCACCCATACGGCGCAGCTCATCCACATACTGGAACCGCTGCTCCGATACATCCTCTTTCACCATGCTTGTCCCTTCCGCCAGACAAAGCAGCGTGGAAATCTGCGGCTGCATATCGGTCGGGAATCCCGGATGAGGACGGGTTTTGACATTGGTTTTGATCAGCGGACCGTCTGTAAAAACACGCACCTGATCATGCTCTTCATCTGCTTCAATCTGCACGCCGATCTTTTCCATCACACTGATGATGGAATTCAGATGCCGTACCGTCACATTCTTCACAAGCACGTTGCCGCCGGTCGCTGCTGCAGCTACCATATAGGTACCTGCCTCAATCTGATCGGGAATGATCGGATAGTCTGTGCCGTGAAGATATTTGACACCACGAATCTTGATTGTATCGGTGCCGGCACCGATGATATCGGCACCCATAGAGTTCAAAAAGCTTGCCAGGTCCACAATATGCGGTTCCTTTGCCGCATTGCCGATCACAGTAAGTCCTTCTGCCTTGACCGCCGCCAAAATCGCATTGACGGTTGCGCCTACGGTCACCACATCAAAAAAGATCTGGTTGCCCTTCAGCGGATTGGCCGAAAGATCTACCATACCCTGTTCCAGCTTGCACTGTGCACCCAGCTTCTGGAATGCCTTCAGATGCTGGTCAATGGGACGAGCACCCAACGGGCATCCACCGGGCATGGATACACGGGCTTTGCTGAACCGACCCAGCAGCGCACCCATGAAATAATAGGATGCTCGCATTCTTCTTGCGCTTTCATAGGGCACACAGGTACTCTTGATCCCGGTGGCATCAATTCGATAGGTATGAGGTCCCAGCTTTTCAACAATCGCGCCAAGCTCCTCCAGAATCTGAAGGCTGATGACGACATCGCTGATATCCGGAACATTTTCAATCACACAAGGCTCATCGCAGAGCAGGACTGCCGGCAGAATCGCTACGACTGCATTCTTTGCACCGCTGATTTCTACCTCGCCCATCAGTCTCCGACCGCCCTTGATGACAAATCTGTCGGATGAATTCACGGTTTTATCTCCTTGCTTTGTTGGTTTTCGAATGTCAAAAGCTGCAGAGGTATTTTTTTCTGTCCTCTGTGCGCTTTGTATGCCGCGAAACAAAACAGATTACTCTGCCTTCTGGGCATTCACACTCTGTGCTTCGCCCTTGCTGTTAAGCCAGTTCACACCACTGCCGTCATATTCTACTACAACGGCCTTCTCAATCACAATGGCAGAAAGCGGCTTGCTGTCGTTATTCACCTGTACCTTCTGAATGGCAAGGCAATGCTCCAGACCGTCAAAGACCTGTCCGAACACTTCATAGCCGCCATCCAGATAGGGCTGTCCGCCAAACTGATAGTACATCTTCTTGACAGTATCGCTGAAGGCTTTGCCGTAGGTCGTTTCCATCAGCTTCATATAGTCCTCATTGATCTCCTCACCGGTGACAATATAGAACTGACTCTTGTTCAGCTTATCCGGACCGATGGCATATGCCACCGCACCCACATAATGCTGCAAATTGCCGGAGATTGTCTGGGCAAAGCCGTTGCCGCCCCAAGCATCCACACCGCCGGTACCGTTGCCCTTGGGATCGCCGCCCTGAATGACAAAGCCATCCACCACACGATGGAAAATCAACTCATCATAAAATCCGCTTTCCACCAGCTTCTTAAAGTTCTCGGCACCCTTTGCAGTCTCCTCCGGAAACAGCTTGATCTTCACATCGCCGTAATCCTTGATGGTGAGCACAACAATTTCCTCACCCTGCTTCGGCTCTGTGAAATTCACAATCCCTTCATTTTCCAAGGTAACTTCCTTATTACAGGCGCAAAATGTCGGCAGCGTCATAGCACAGCAAAGCGCTGCAGATACGGCTTTTATCCAAAAATGCTTACGCATAGCGCAAAACTCCTCTGATTGATTTCGTTGTGATTTCCTCGGCGGGATCTGCAAACAGGCACAAATGGGCGCACTGATCCCACACAGTTACATCCTATTATAACACAGCTTGCAGAATTTGTAAAGCCAATTCTTAACTTTTTCGTAATTTTTGCAAAAGATTTTCTTATTTTCGAAGCAATTTATTCCGTTTTCGGCTGAAATTCGCTGATTTCGACCGATGTGATCACAATATCCTCCACAGGACGCATTGCATTTTCTTCGCCCTGAAGCTTTGCTTCCGTGATGGCATCCAGCACCTCAAAGCCCTCATAAAGCTGACCGAAAATCGTAAGCTGCTGCGAATAATTCGGAATGCCGCCATGCTCGATAAATGCGTTGGCAACCGGATTCTCTTCGTGATTGCCCTCAAGGAGTCCTGTTTTGATTTCCTCGGTCATCTCAATGGTATCCACCACAAGAAACCGACTGCCGTTATAATATTTCTGGGTTTTGGTCAGCAGCTGCCAGAAATTGGCATCGGTTTTGGTTGTCAATGCGCAAAGTGCTCCGCGCAGCGGCCAAAGATTCGGTGTCAGCTCACGCTCCACCAGCTCCTGCGGCTGTTGGATGGCTTCTTCCGTTAAGGTGCCCTCTGTGGTAGGACTGCCGGCGGAAAAGAAAATCTCCTGCTCCACCCGGAATACATAGGTCTGATCATAATATCCGCTTTGCGCAAGGGAAATGAAATTTTCTACCGCTTTGGGACATTCCTGCGGATACAATATATAGGTCATATCTCCCAGATTGGTATGCATAATCGCTATGGGATCCCCCGGTTTGGGCTCTTCCAGCTGGATCATATGCACCTCATCCAGATTCAAGGTTGCCGTAATCTTTTCGGACATGGAATACCACACCGAACATAGCAGCGACATCAGCAGCGTAAATGCTGCCATTATGGTCAGCACCTTGATCAGTTTTGCGGTGCCGGAAGGCAAACCTGCTGTCGGATTGGTTCTTCTCATGAGCTTAGGATTCCTTTCTTTTCTGGGTTTATGACTCTGCGGAAAAAGACTGCCAATGCATCTTTCTCTTTTCGTTTCAGCACGACTTCTATTATACCTATTTTTTTCCTGCAAGTCAAGAGGGACAACATGCATATTCCCTCGGATTCCCCTCATACAATCCTATCAGTTCATACTGAAGGGAGCGTTATATATGCGTGGTTTATCCTCAGAAGAGGCTGCTCGCAGACAACAACAGGAGGGTGCCAATACGCTTGCCGAACCGCCTCGTTCGCATCCCATCCGCATTCTGCTGGCGCAGTTTCAAGATCTTATGGTACTGATTCTCATGGGTGCTGCCGGTATTTCTGCCTTTCTGGGAGAATATACCGATGCCGCTACCATCGGTATCATTGTAGTGCTCAATGCCATTCTTGGTTTTATTCAGGAATATCGCACCGAACAGACGCTCCTTGCTCTGCGGAATATGACCGCACCGACAGCAAAGGTCTATCGTGATGACAGCCCCGTCATTCTGCCTGCTGCCCAGCTGGTCACTGAGGATCTGATTCTGCTGGAAGCCGGCGATCGTGTGCCTGCGGATGCTTGTATCCTTTCCTGCAGCAATTTGCAGGCAGAGGAATCCATTCTCACGGGAGAATCCTGCGCTGTGGAAAAATCCGCACACACCGAACAGGATGGCGCTGTCTCCAATGCCATCGGCAGGACAGATGTGCTCTATGCCGGTACCTCCGTCACCAGAGGCAGCGCCGAAGCCAAAATCATCGCCATCGGCAAACAAACGCAGATGGGACAAATCTCACAGCTGCTCTCGGAAATCGACAGCGGTCAGACCCCTTTGCAAAAACGATTGGATGAGCTTGGAAAAGTCGTTACCTTGCTGTGCGGAATTGTCTGCGTTATGGTCTTTCTGGCAGGTGTGCTCCGTGGTGAGCCGATTCCCGATATGCTTATGACCGGAATCACCATCGCCATTGCTGCCATCCCAGAAGGACTGCCTGCAACCGTTACCATTGCGCTGGCACTGGCTGTCCGCAGAATGCTCAAGCGCAATGCGCTGGTGAATCGACTGCATGCTGTGGAAACCTTAGGCTGTGCTTCCGTCATCTGCACCGATAAAACCGGTACCATTACCGAAAACAAAATGACTGTCTGTGCCTTAACTGCCGGTATGGAAGAATTGGCTCTCAGCGGAAACGGCTGGCAGAAATCCGGTACGCTGACCGATGCCCATGGCGCTGCCTGTAATCCTCACACAAAACCCGATCTGGCTGCGCTGCTGCGCTGTGCCGTATTATGCAATCATGCAAAGCTCAAGGGTACCCTGCAAAATACCGCAAGACAGCGCGGCTCTCTGCAAGCCAAGGGCGAATGGGATACCGTCGGAGATCCCACCGAAATCGCATTGCTGGTTGCTGCCGCAAAATGCGGCTTTACTGCCGATGGATTCTCTCGTTATCCTCTGGTGCATGAGCTGCCTTTTGAAAGCGAAACCCGTTCTATGACCGTATTTTGTGCGCAGCCCATGCAGGAGATGCTCCTTGCCTGCCGCAAAGGTGCGGTGGATGCGATTCTGCCTCAATGCAGCTTCTATCGGGAACAGGGAAAAACGCTGCCTCTGACACCGCAGAAACGTGCCGCCATTCTGGCACAGGCTGAGGCGTATGCCGAACAGGCACTGCGGGTCCTCGCTTTTGCGGAAAAGGATTGCAAGGATCCCAATGCGCCGCTGCAAAGCATGGTCTTTCTCGGTCTGATGGCAATGATGGATCCTCCGAGAGCACAGGCGAAGGCTGCTGTTGCCGATTGCGTCCGTGCCGGCATTAAGGTGATGATGCTGACAGGCGATCACGCAAAAACAGCGGCGGCTGTGGCAAAGCAAGCCGGCATCCCCAATGGACACAATGTACTGACCGGTGCCGAGCTGGATGCAATGAGCGATACACAGCTCGCCGATTGCGTTGCGCAATACGGTGTCTTTGCCAGAGTCACGCCCTCCCATAAGCTGCGGCTGGTCAAAGTACTGCGCTCCAAAGGCAAAATCGTGACCATGACCGGCGACGGCGTGAATGATGCGCCTGCCGTGAAAGAGGCGGATATCGGTGTGGCAATGGGCAAAAACGGCACCGATGTAACCCGTCAAGCTGCCGATGTGATCTTGCTGGATGATCGCTTCGATACCCTGGCTGCCGCCGTGGAGCAGGGCCGCACCGTATATGCCAATATCCGGAAATTTGTGCGCTATCTGCTTGCCTGCAATATCGGAGAAGTATTAACCATGTTTCTGGGGCTTGTCATGGGAATGCCCATGGTATTGCTGCCCACACAGATCCTGCTGGTCAATCTGATGACCGATGGTCTGCCCGCCATTGCTCTGGGTCTGGAACCGCCCTCGAAAGATATCATGCGAAAGCCGCCGAGAAATGCTTCTGAAAGCTTCTTTGCCCACGGACTGCTCTCCAAAATCATTTTCCGGGGCATCTTCATTGCTCTTTCCACACTGGGTGCCTTTACGACCATACTGCGTCTGACCGGTTCTGTGGAAACGGCACGCACAGGTGCTTTGGTGACATTGATCCTTTCTCAGCTCCTGCACGTATTTGAATGTAAAAAAGAAAATGGTACGCTGTTTACTGTGCCGTATTTTTCCAATGGAAAGCTGCTTTTGGCTGTGCTGGTCTCATTGGCTGTCACCGCTTCTGCGCTTTGGTGTGAACCGATCCGGCTGCTGTTCGGAACAACCGCTTTATATGGAAAGCCTCTGCTTTGTGCTGTGCTGTTCAGCTTTGCGGTGCCGCTGGCTTCGACGCTTCCGGTATTGCTTGGTGGATGGCACCGCCATGACGCGGTCTCGGAATCAGTCCAAAGCTGATCTCCAAAGCATAGTCCACCTGTTTCATCGCTTCCTGCGGAATCTCACCCATGCGCTCCTTGAGCCGCTGTTTATCAATCGTGCGGATTTGCTCCAACAGAATAATACTGTCTTTGGAAAGACCACAGCTGGAGGCTGTCAACGAAATATGCGTTGGCAGCTTCGCTTTTTCTCTCTGGCTGGTGATGGCTGCTGCTATGACCGTGGGACTGTATCGGTTGCCAACATCATTTTGTATGATCAGAACCGGTCGGATGCCGCCTTGCTCTGATCCCACAACAGGACTTAAATCTGCATAATAAATCTCGCCTCTGCGGACTGTGAGCATTTGTCTCACTCCTTTCGTTCTCTTTGATAGCTTGCCCCTTTTTCAACGCTTTAGTCGTCCGAAACAGCCTCAATCCTGTTCTTTTATCTTATGTCGCATTGCGCCGAAATGTGACGAGGCTTGTCAGTGGATGTCGGCATATTCGCCAAACCAATGCCGTATTATTTGTTCTTGATTGTGCATTGATACGAATTGCAAAAAAACTTTTTCGAAACTTGCACGCAAACGTACAAGTTTTTGACGAAAAATCGCTGTATGTGAACGCAGGTTACGCCCTCAAATATCCATCTGCGTTTTCATCCAATGCCCTCTCAAATCAAAAAGAAAGGTGGTTGATACAGATGAAGGAATCTACAGCCAATGCAGCTACAAAGCGACGCTTTTGCCGCTACTATCTGCTGCTTGCCAATGCTGCCGAGGCTGCCATCCGTGCAGGTGTGCCTCCTGATGAAGCTGAGGCGGAAGCGCTGGCGATTTTACAGTCGCCCTGCTATCGCAGTTATCTTTCCGAGCTTGCCGCACAGCCCCCTCTGCCCATGCAGACTATGGTGCTTGCCGGATTGACAAGACTCGCCTTCGGTTCTGCCAATGATGCAGCAAGACTCGTGTTCCATGATGATGAGCAGCTTTCGCCCGAAGCGCTGCGTTCTCTGGATCTGTTTCATGTCTCGGAACTGAAACGGGATAAAGGCGGCGGTGTGGAAATCAAACTGTTTGATCGGCAAAAAGCAATGGAAAAATTGCTGGAGTTCTCTCACACGGCGGATTCCTCCGCTGCCGCTTCGGCGCTGCTGGCTGCCTTGCGTACACCACAGGAGGTGAACGCTGATGACAGCATCGGACAAGATGCATCAGACCATGATGCAGCCCTTCTCCCCTAAGCAGCAGACGGTTCTGCGATGGTGGCTTGATCCGGAAACAGCACAGTATGATGCGATTCTCTGTGACGGCGCCATCCGTTCCGGAAAAACAACCGCACTGGCTCTGGGCTTTGTCATCTGGAGTTCTGCCGTCTTTCATCAGCAGAGCTTTGCTTTGTGCGGCAAAACCATTACCTCTCTGCGCCGCAATCTGATTGCACCGTTGATCGGACAACTGAAGCTTTTGGGGTTTACCGTCACGGAACGGGTCAGCCGTTCCTATTTGGATATCAGTTTTCAAGGTCACTGCAATCGGTATTATTGCTTCGGCGGCAAGGATGAGGCTTCCGCTTCCCTCATTCAAGGCATTACCCTCGCCGGCGTTCTGATGGATGAGGTGGCTCTGATGCCCCGATCCTTTGTGGAGCAGGCATTGGCTCGCTGCTCTGTACCCGGCTCAAGGATCTGGTTTTCCTGCAATCCGGAGCGCCCTTCCCATTGGTTCTATCAGGAATGGGTGCTGCAATGCAAACAGAAAAATGTGCTCTATCTTCATTTCACCATGCAGGATAATGCTTCACTGACACCTGCAATCCGCAGACGCTATGAACGAATGTACAGCGGTGCTTTCTATGAACGCTATATCAACGGAAGCTGGGTTGCCGCACAGGGGCTGGTGTATCCTATGTTCTCACAAGCACGCCATGTGGGCACGCCGCCCGAACCCTGCAGCCGCTATGTCATCTCCTGTGATTACGGCACCATGAACCCCTGTTCCTTTGGATTGTGGGGCTTTTGCAGGGATCGCTGGTATCGACTTGCGGAAAGCTACTATAATGCCAGAGAAACCGGTCTGCCGCGTACCGATGAGGAACACTATCAGACCTTGTGCCGGCTGGCAGAGCACTATCCCATTGAACAGATCGTCATTGATCCTTCGGCGGCAAGCCTGATTGCCTGTATCCGCCGCCACGGCAGATTCTGCGTGATCCCCGCACAAAACGATGTGCGCAGCGGCATTCAGCGTGTGGCAGATGCCCTGCGTGAGGACAAGCTGTGCTTTGCACCCTCCTGCAAGGATACCCTCAGAGAATTCTCTCTCTATGCTTGGGATGAACACGCTGCCAAGGATGCTCCCGTGAAGGAAAATGATCACGCAATGGATGACATCCGCTATTTCGTCAGCACGGTATTGTGCCAATCGGATAAGCCCGCTTTCTTTGCGGCTTCGCTTGCAAGAGCACAAGGGTAATCTGCTGAAATTTCCCCGTACTGTTATCAGAAAGGAGGTTTTTTCTCTGGGATTTTTTTCGTTTTCCAAGCTGCGGCGCAGCAAAAGTAATGGGCTTGCCTCCTCCTCGGTAATCTCCACCACGGCAATCCGAGGCAGAGCTGCCGATTCGCTGCTGCCTGCCACGCACTTTGCGGCACCGGCTGCCGCAGAATGGCAGCTTTATGAAGGTCTGCGCTATGCTGTTCCTGTCATTGATGCTGCATTTCGTAAGATTGTAAGGCTCAGCGGCGGCTTTCATTTTACGGTTGACAATGATGCCGCACAATCGTTTTTGGATCAATTCTGCGAAACCGTACCGGTTAATGCATCGAGCTGCTCCATGCAGAGCTTTGCCGATCAGATGCTGGACTGCCTGCTGCTCTATGGCAATGCTGTGGGTGAAATGCTCCTTGCCGATGAGGATGGATCGCTCAGCGGTCTGCGCATCCTCCATCCGGCCGCGGTTATCATGGAACAGACTGCACCCAATCAATGTCGCTTTTCCATGCGCACATCCGACAGCGATAAGCCCATTCCTGTCCGCCGACCCGAACAGCTTCTCTTTACGGCGCTGAATCCTCCGGCAGGCGGTCTGTATGGTGTATCGGTTCTGCGCGGCATCCCTGCTCTCAGCCGTATTTTGCTGCGCATTTACGAATGCATCGGGCAGAATTACGATCGGGCAGGCAATGTGCGCTATGCCGTGACGTATCATCCCGATGGTGATCCCGCCTCGCTTGCCTTCGCCAAAGATCACGCCGAGGAAATCGCTGCTGCATGGCAGGATGGCATCCGTGCCGCACAACACGGCGAAATCCGAGATTTCATCTCTGTGGGCAATGTGGAAATCCATGCCATCGGTGCGGATCACACCATGCCGAACACCGAAATCCCCGTAAGACAGCTGCTGGAACAGATTGTCTCTAAGCTTTCCATCCCACCGTTCCTGCTGGGATTTTCTTGGTCTACCACAGAACGAATGTCCTCTCAGCAAGCCGATATTCTTACCTCGGAGCTGGAATATTTCCGCAGACTCCTCACGCCTTTGCTGCTGAAAATCGCAGAAGCAGCACTGCGCAGTCAGGGCTTTGCCGAACATCCCGTCATCTGCTGGGATCACATCAATCTGCAGGACGAAACCGAACTTGCGGAAGCAAGACTCAAAAATGCACAGGCGCATGAAATCGAACTGCGCAATCAAATCACCGAAACCGAAATGAGAAAGGATTGTTCAAATGTATAATTCCGTAAAACTGGAAAAGGGTATGTATCACCTCGCCAACACCTCCTTCCTGCAGGCTTTGGAGCAGGCAGATCCCTCCGAGCAGTATGCAGGTACGCCGCTGGGCACTCTGGATGCCTTTGAGCGTCAGCTCAAGCGTTTTGATATCCATATCAGCGGTCCCGAGTGCGACTGCGTCGAAAAGTTCTTTACCACCACCGAAAGCGCTGTTCTGTTCCCTGAATTTGTACGCCGTGCCGTGAAACAGGGCATGGAGGAGTCCATTCTCTCGGAGCTGACTGCTGCAACCACGGCTGTCAACGGCACCTCTTACAAGGGCTTTGCGATTGATGAAACCGATGGTGCTTACTCCGCCACCGCTGCCGAAGGCACCGATATGAAGGTAACTGCCATCACAGAAGCGTCCTCTGCTGTGGCACTGGCCAAATATGGCAGAGTGATTTCCGCTTCCTATGAAATCGTGCGCAGACAGCGTCTTGACAGCTTTGCCGTCGCATTGCGTGCCATCGGCAGAAAACTTGCCGGAGCCATCGTCGCAACGGCGCTGACCCAGCTCAAAGACTCTGTTACGGCAATCTCTTTGTCCGGCAGCGATCTTTCCTATGCGGATCTTGCCAATCTCTATGGTCAGTTCACCGACTATAACATGACAACTCTGGTGGCTTCTCCCAAGAATGTGGCGCTGATCTTAGCCATGGAGCAGATGTCCGATCGCTGTGCCGATGAAAATGGTCATGTCTATCTGCCCTTTGGTGCAAAGCTGCTCAAGGATGCTTCTTTGGAGGATACCGTTATGATCGGTCTGTGCAAGGATTATGCGCTGGAATGCATTACCGGCTCTGAGCTGCTGCTGGAAACCGATCAGCTCATCAATTGTCAGCTCGATCGCATTGCCGTTTCTGTCCGCATCGGCTTCCTGCCATTGATGGATGGCGCTACCGCTGTCTTAGAATGGAGCTGATGTTCACCCACCTCAACGAAAGGAGTATCCACACAATGGGACATATGACCGATGAGGCATTGCTGGAAAAACTCAATGCCTTCACCAGACGTGCACATTCGCTGGATGAGGTCTATCTCTTTGATCTCATCCTCTGCGATAACGAGATCGACCGTGACGGCGACTGCTTTTCCAAAGAAGCGCTGCTTTCTCTGCAGGAACGCTTCGTGGGCGTAACGGGAATCTTTGATCACAATCCTCGCTGCGGCAATCAGAATGCACGCATCTTCCATACCGAGCTGATGGAGGACAATACCAGAAAAACTGCATATGGTCAGCCCTATCTCTATCTGAAAGCCAATGCCTATATGATTCGCACAGAAAGCAATCAGGATCTCATCCGCGAAATCGAAGGCGGCATCAAAAAAGAGGTCAGCATTTCCTGTGCTGCCTCTCAACAGATCTGCTCGATCTGCGGTGCCAACCGTCTGCAGAAAAACTGCGGCCATATCAAAGGAAGATCGTATGGCGGTGCACTGTGCTATCGGGTGCTGGATGGTATCACCGATGCCTATGAATGGAGCTTCGTTGCGGTGCCTGCTCAGAAAAATGCAGGTGTCACCAAAACAATGGGCGGCAAGCTTCTCGATGCGGAACGGCAGCAGCTTTATGATGCCTTGGAACAGGCCAATGCTTCTCTGGATGTGCTCACCGAAGCTCTGCGAAGGGAGGTTGTAAAGCTCTGCTATAAAGAGGGTGACAGCATCTGCGCCAGAATGCTTGCCGAAAGCACCATACATATGGATGCCGATGCTCTGCTCTCTCTGAAGAAATCGCTGGAGCTTTTAAAGCCTGCGGCACAGCCTCCCATTGATCACAAAGCTTCGTCCCATGCCGATCCTGCATCCAAAGGGATCCGTGCCTTCTCCATGCAGGGAAAGCGAGGCGAGGCGCACCGATGAATGTGGAACAATGTGCCAAGCTCTTTGCTTTGTTCGCTGCGCTTGAGGATATTACCCCCTATCAGCCTTTGCTGGATGCTGCTGTCATAGAATGCAGACAGCAGCTGAAAGAGGGCGCTGATGAATCCGATATCCGTTTGTGCTATTACTGTGCTGCCATTGCCAATCTGCGCTATACCCAGATGATCGCTGCACGCAGTACGCTTTCCCATACATATGCCGGTACCCTTGCAAAATCCCATGATGAAACCATCCCCCATCGCTTTGCAGAACGTCTGTGGCAGGAATACCGAGCGCTGGCAAAGGATCTGCTCCGGAATGAGGATGTTCTCTTTTCTGCGATGGTCGGCTGAAATCAGGAGGTTCTACGATGGCATATCTCTCTACACTCACCAGTTCCATCATCCGTGCCATGCAGGATATCGGTATGCGCGCCGAACGGGAATATCACAATAAGCCTGTGGATCACTATGGCAGCACTACCTTCGCTACCGTTGCTCTGGAACGGCTGATCTATGGAAAACCCCTTCCCCATTCAGAGGGCACGGTCTTTCCTCTGACCGCTACCATTCGGGTCAGACTGTATTGTCCCACAGAGTATCATACCGGTTTGCTGGAAACACAATGCGATCTGTATCTGATTCCCGCATTGCTCAATGCGCAGCTTGATCTGCGAAAAATCATTACCGAACCGCCCTTTTTCGATGCAAAAATCGGCATGCTCTGTATGCCGGTGCATATTACGGCGGATACCCTTGCAACCCGCACATGGATCGAAACCGATACAGAAACGGAGGCTGATCAGCCATGAGCTATTATCTCTATGATCTGGATACCTCGCCTACGGTACGCACGGTGATTCTGGACGATATGACACTCCTTGTGGAAGGCTTTTCTTTGGAAGAAGAACGTCCTTATGATCTGATGCTGCTCATGGATGGCAGCTATCATCAGGAGGCTATGAACAAAAAGCCTTGTCTGCTCACCTTAACCGGCAGAATTGCTCCGTCGGAGGAAATGGATCTTTTGGAATTCTTCCGCCGTGCCATCGGGCAAAAAACCGCATTTTCTTTTTCGTTCGGTGAAATGCTCTTTGCCGATATGCGGATCTGCCGGTATCGGCTGAAGGCAGAGGAGGGCGCTCGGATTGCAGCGTATTCCTTGACGCTTGTGGGCAGCACCCATCAGCCCTATACCGACGACGAAGTGGAGATTCTGCCGTTTTCTGTACGGGATCCCGAACAGACGATGACAGACGGAAAGGAAGGGCAGAGCATTTGAACGCTATTTTGCAGCTCGATGTGATACAGACCTATGAAGTGATCGAAGTACAGTGTCTGCGCTTTACCCTCACACGGGATCACTATCTCCCCTATGCAGAGCTGAAGGCGGAATTCATCAGCGAGGCCTTCGGTCATGGTTTTCCCCGTCATGCAAAGTTCTATCTCGACGATATGCTGCTCTTTGAGGGTCTGGCGGATCATGTGAAGATCGTCAAGAAGAATGGCCGAAAGCTTGTTGCCATCTCAGCCAAAAGCTATTCCGCCGCTTTGCTGGATAATCAGCCCACACCCGGTATTTATCCCAATGCAACGCTTTCTTCGCTGATGTCTCTATATCATCTCCCGTATATCACCTATCAGCAGAATGTGAATCAAAGCAATTACGTCTATGTGAAGGATAATACCTCCATGTGGGAAATGCTCATTCACTATACCTATAAGCTCAACGGCGGCTTCCCCTATATTGAAGGGAACAATCATGTCAGGGTCACACGGCACAGTCAGCCCAGACTGTTTGAAATTCAGCCGGAAGAGATCATCAGCTGCGGCACACAGCATGATAACTCCCGTGTGATCAGCCGTATCGAAATGGCAGATGCTGCAGGCAATTACGGTACCTTTTCCATGAACAATCCCTATGCAGAGGAACGCAATATCGTGCGTATCAAGCAGATTGCACTGGATAAGCAGTATCTTTCCCATCCCGAATATGCGCTGACGCATCGCATCTATCGCAGTATGCAGAAGATTCGCACAACCTATGCAGAGTATCTCGGCTATAAGGGAGAGGATTTGCAGGATCATGTCTGTTTTATCGGATTCTCCACCGGTTATGCCGATCGCATCGAAATCCACGGAGAGCAAGGTCGGCTGTCTACAAAGGTGTATCATTATCATGATCCGTTCTGCAATTGCATTACTACACCGCCGGACAGCGATCGCTGATCGCTTTGGAATTTGAGATTCTTCATAGGAATTCATCAAAATCCTTGACAAGACGGCTGCAATATGGTAAAATATATCCATATTGCAGCCGTTTTTTGGTCTGTGATAGATCAGATTGTACACAATTTGTTGAGGAGGAGTTTTATCATGAATGCAATGAAAAAGTATGTTGCCGAGATTTTCGGCACCGCCGCACTGGTCATCTTGGGCTGCGGCACCGCTATGTTGGTAGGCTGTGATGCTGCCAGTGGCTGCGGCTATCTGCTGACCGCTCTTGCCTTTGGTCTGACCATCGTAGGTATGGCCTATTGCGTAGGCAATATCTCCGGCTGTCACATCAATCCTGCGGTTTCGCTGGGTGTGCTGATCAACGGCGGCATGTCTGTCAAGGATTTCTTCGGCTATGTGATTTCCCAATGCATCGGTGCTCTGGCAGGCAGCGGCATATTGGCTGCGATCTTCGAGCTGGGCGATAAAAAGGATATGACCGGCGGCTTCGGCTCCAATGGTCTTGGCGGTGTAGGCGGCAGTGCCGTGGCCGGTCTTCTGGTGGAGATCGTTCTGACCTTCTTCTTTGTACTTACCATTCTCGGTGTGACCTCCAAGAAAGCAAATCACGGCTCCTTCGGCGGCGTGGTAATCGGCTTTACTCTGGTGCTTGTTCATATTCTGGGCATTGGTCTTACCGGCACCTCTGTGAATCCTGCCCGCAGCTTTGGCCCTGCATTGGTCGCTGCCATCAACGGCAACACAGCTCCCATGGGTGATCTGTGGGTCTTCCTGGTAGGACCGCTGGTTGGTGCTGCTCTGGCTGCTGTGCTGCATCGCTGGTTCGAAAGCGCAAAGAACGCAAAATAAGACATCTATTCCCGTATACAGAATTCTTGGCATATGGTATTCCCTATGCCAAGAATTTTTCTTTCAAGAACATCCGATTGAATCTGAAGGAGGATCTGCAGCATGATGAAAAAACTGGGCTTTGGTATGATGCGTCTGCCGCTGCTGGATGGAAACGATCCCACATCCTTTGATGAAGCACAAGTCTTTGAAATGGTGGATCGCTTTTTGCAGGAAGGCTTTGTCTATTTCGATACCGCCTATATGTATCACAATCACAGCAGCGAGGCAATGGTGCGCCGTGCATTGGTAGAGCGCCATCCACGCAATACCTTCCTGCTTGCCACAAAGCTTCCCACCATGTATCTGAAAGAAGTCGCAGATATGGAGCGCATCTTCAAGGAGCAACTGCAAAAATGCGGTGTATCCTATTTCGATTACTATTTGCTGCATTGTCTGAATACCGAAAACTATGCCACCGCACAGCGTCTGGATGCCTTCGGCTTTGTGGCGGAGAAAAAAGCTGCCGGTCTTGTACGGAAAATCGGCTTTTCCTATCACGATGATGCCGCACTGCTAGACCGCATTCTGACGGAGCATCCCGAAATGGAATTCGTACAGCTCCAGATCAATTATCTGGATTGGGACAGCGAAAGCGTACAATCCCGCAAATGCTATGAGGTCGCACGGCGTCATGGCAAGGAGATTCTGGTGATGGAGCCGGTCAAGGGAGGATCTCTTGCTGCGGTGCCGCCGGCTGCGGAGCTGCTGTTCCATCGGCATTCCCCCGAGCGTTCCGCTGCTTCCTGGGCAATCCGCTTTGCTGCCTCGCTGGAGGGTGTCTCTATGGTGCTCAGCGGCATGAGCAATCTGTCTCAGCTGGAAGATAATCTTTCGTATATGAGCGAATTTTCGCCCCTTTCTCCGCAGGAAACCCAAACCGTATTCCGTGTGCGGGATATCATCAACAGCCGAATCGCCATTGCCTGCACCGATTGCCGCTATTGTGTAGAGGGATGTCCTCAGAATATTCCGATTCCCGATTATTTCCATCTCTATAATCTGTGTCAGCAGGAAACCGAAGACAGCAAGACGGCACACACCACGGATTATGATCGTTTGACTTCTCAATATGGCAAAGCCTCTGATTGCATCGGCTGCGGTCAGTGCACAAAGCAATGCCCGCAGCATCTGGAGATCCCTGCACTGCTGGCAGATGTGGCGAAGCATTTCGAATCAGGAACATCATCATGACCATCATCCGTGCCACACAAGCCCATTTAGAGGGCATCAATCGTCTGCTGTATCAAGTGGCAGACGTACATCATCAAGGCAGACCCGATCTGTTTCGAGCCAATGCGAAAAAGTATTGCGATGCAGAAATCTGCCGCATCCTTGCTGATCCGGACACGCCGGTATTTGCTGCTGTGGATGCACAAAATACAGTGATGGGCTATGCTTTCTGCATTCTGCAAGAGGAAAAAGATCATCCGCTGCTGATGGACTGCAAAACGCTCTATCTTGATGATCTTTGTGTGGAAGAATCTCTGCGAGGCCGGCATATCGGCAAAGCCTTGCTGGAGCATGTCCGCAGCTATGCCAAAGAAATCGGGTGCTACCATCTGACGCTCAACGTCTGGAACTGCAATCCTGCCGCCATGCGGTTTTATGAAGCCAATGGATTCAAACCCTTGAAAGTCGGTATGGAAGCAATGCTGTAACGAATCGCAAAATGGCATAACACGACCCCTCAAAACAACAAACAGACCTGAGAAGTGAATCTGCTTCTCAGGTCTGTTTTATTGGTTTATTGAGGTTTCTTTGGCTGGAAAAACTCCAGCTTGCCGCATTCGGGACAACGATATGTCAGAATCTGCAATCCCTGCTTCATGATGCGCTTGGCTTCCCGAACCATCAGATTCTGCGAAAACCGTTCCAGCAGATCAATCTGCTCCATACATTGTCCGCAGCGCAGACAGATCAACGGCTGCTCCATCAGACATCTCCCGATTCCTCAGCATATTCCGCAATGCGGCGACGAGTTTCCTCCTCGCCCAGAACATGACTGATCTCCCAAAGATCAGGAGAATTCTGTCTGCCGGTCATTGCAACACGGATGAGATTGCTGACATCCACAATGCTGCCCGGATAGTCTTCCGGATTCTTCTTATATTTCTTCACCTGCACCGCATATCCCATGGCATCGGTGATTTCCTTCACCTTGTTGAACCACTGGACAGCATCATCCGCAAAATCCAGCGTTTCCAGATAGCGGCTTAAAATTTCACGCTTATGCGCAGGAGAAATGTTTTCGGGACAAGCATCCTCACGGACAAAGCGTTCTCTGTCGAAGAACGAAAGGAAGGCATATGCCTGCCGCCAGCTTCCGAAATCCTTACGAGGCTTTTCGCCGCCTCTGCCGATGCGCAATGCAGCAAGATAGAACTCCCGCTGCTGTTCCATGCGCGCGGCTTCTTCTGCCGCAGCATATTCTCTGACCCATGCAAGCAGCTGCTCATATACAAACTCTGCACTCTGTAAGGAGAGATATTCCTTTGCAATATGATCCAGCTTTGCCAGATCAAACAATGCGCCGGAGCTGCTCATTTTTTCTAACGAGAACGTAAATTCTCTGGAATTTGCCTGAGGATTTGCCAATCTCCATTCTTCGAAATTGCTGTTGAGCACTGTCAGCAAATATTGCTGCACTGCCTCAGGCGGATAGCCCTCTGCACGATAATAGGACAATGCAAGCTCCGGATCCTTCCGCTTGGAAAGCTTTCTCTTGGATTCGCCATCCATTTTCATCAGCGTTGCGGTATGACAATACAGCGGACGCTCCCATCCAAGCGTATCAAACAATTGGACATGAATCGGTAAAGTAGCAAGCCAGCTTTCATCACGCAGCACATGTGTTGTGCGCATAAAATGATCATCACAGACATGCGCAAAATGATAGGTGGGAATGCCATCGGATTTCAGCAAAACAAAATCCGTATAGTTTTCCTGCACCCGCAGCTCACCGCGAATCCCATCCTGCACAGGAATCATGTGTTCCGGATCGCCGGATGAAGCAAACCGCAATACCCAAGGCTCGCCTGCCTCGATGCGTTTTGCAATCTCCTCATAGGAAAGCGTCCGGCAATTGGTCCATTTACCGTAATAGCCGATGTTGGCTTTTTCTTCCATCTGAGCATCCCGCATAGCCGTCAAGGTCTCCTCGGTACAAAAGCATGGATATGCCAGACCCCGCAGTACAAGGGATTTTGCAACGGTCTGATACAGCTCCTTGCGCTGCCGCTGACGATAGGGACCATAAGCACCATGCTCGCCTTCCACCGTTGCACCCTCATCGAATTGGATGCCGTAATAGTGCATGGAATCCATCAGCGCTTCCACAGCGCCTTCTACCTCTCGTTTCTGATCCGTATCCTCAATGCGCAGGAAAAATACGCCCTTTGTCTGCCGAGCCAGACGCTCGCCAATGGCGTTATACAAATTGCCCAGATGCACAAACCCCGTCGGACTGGGAGCAATACGTGTTACCACCGCACCCTCGGGCAGTGCACGAGGCGGATATTGTGCCTCGTAATCAGCAATGGTTTTGGTAATATGAGGGAACAAAAGTGCCGCTAAAGCCTGATGATCCATAGACGGAATACTCCTTTCAACTTCAAAACAATGATCTCTTATAGAGTATCACAAATCCGTCATTTTGTCAATCGGCAATCTCATCCGCACCCCAGAGCATGCCAACTCCTGCATACAGCAGAATGCCCTGTTCCATTGCCGATTCATCAAACCGAACCTTGGGATGATGCAAGGGATATCCAAAGCCTGAACGGGAATCCCCTGCGGCAAGGCCGATGATCATGGACGGCAGTACATGGCTCAATTCCGCAAAATCCTCAGAGGCAGCTTCAGCGGATGGATGCGCCTGCGGCTCCATAATCTGCTCTTGGGGCAGCAGAGAACAGACAATCTCACCGATCTGCCTATGCAGCACCGCATCATTTTGCAGCGTCTTGCAATCCGCAAAAACAGAAACCTCTGCTTTTACCCGATGCGCACTGGCTGTGGATACGATAATCTCCTGCAAGCGCTCCTGCATCTGTGCCAGAACGGCATCATCAAAGGCACGCATGGTCCCTTCCATGGTAACGGTATCGGCTATGACATTGGCAGCAGTGCCGCCTTCTACCTTGCCGATGGTCAATACAGCACAGATTCCGGGTGCAAGCTCCCGTGCAGAGATCGCCTGCAATCCGGTCAGACAATGGGCTGCTGCTGTGACAGGATCTATCCCTCGATGGGGTGCAGCGCCATGGCATCCCTTTCCTTGCAGATGAATGCGGAAAAACGCAGCCGCCGGTGCACTGACTCCCACAGGAGGCAGACAGGCAGTGCCGGACGCAATGGGCATCCCTGCCAGCACATGAAGCATCAGTGCCGCCTGCGGCTTAGGATGCGAAAGCACACCATCCGAAAGCATATCCTTTGCACCCTGCAGCAGCTCCTCGGCGGGCTGAAACATCAGCTTGACGAAACCGCTGAGTTCCTGCTCTCGTTCCTTGAGGAGCTTTGCAGCGCCCAACAACATAGCGGTATGCATATCATGTCCGCAGGCATGCATATTGCCGTTTTGTGCGCAATAGGACACACCGCTTTCTTCCGTAATGGGCAGCGCATCCATATCCGCACGCAGAAGCAGACCCTTTTCTGCCTGCGGATCGCCTGCCACTGCCACAATCCCACAAGTTCCACAGGATATCGGTGCATATCCCATTTCTGTCAGCCGTTTTCGAACATAAGCTGCAGTATCCTGCAGATCAAATCCGATTTCTGCCATTGCATGCAGTGTCCGATAATCCGAAACTGCCTGCGGCAAGGCGGCAGCCGCTGCCTGCTGCAGGATTCTGATTGCGTTGTTCATCTGATTTCCTCCAAAATAAGCAATAAAAACGATCCCGTATGGGAATCGGCAGACCGTCGGTCATATCGTTCCCCATACAGGATCGTTCATTCTTATGTGATTTCGGATTCTTACGATTCCAGCCGGATCTGCAGGATTGCCGCTGATCCGGGTACGGAAAGCACCAGCCGATCACTTTGTGCTGCATTGGATGGCAGCGCAATCGTATAGGCTGCAAAATCATCATATGCATTGCTTGCCGCAATGGGCACTGCAATGGGTTCGGCATCACCGATCTGCACCCAAAGGGTATCGTCTTTGTTGGTAGACTGTGCCAGCAGCGTTATTTTGCTCTTGCCGCAGTAATCCACACCGGCGTATACCGCAGTTCCCTGATAGCTGACAGCCCGCAGATAATGTGCCTTGCGGGATTTGGAATAAAAGCTCTGCATCCCCGCAGCCTCATCAAACAGCTCGGCCGAAAATTCAGCAGGACGCTTGCCAAGCGTTTCTCCCGCAACCATACAATCTGCCTGCAGCCGAAGATCCTCCGAGGATGCGCCGGCAAAGAATCGATAGCAGCCGCCCTCCACCATCATACGGCCACTCCGCACATTGAAAATCTCAAGGAAATCGGAAGGCACATACAACGATACAGCGGTACGCTCTCCTGCCTGCAGATGCACACGGCAAAAGGCACAAAGCTTTTTATTGGCACGGCGCACAGCGGAATCCGGCATCGTCACATACAGCTGTACCACCTCATCGCCATCCACTGCAGAAATATTCTCTACCGTCAGCTTTGCTCTGACACCATCCCGCTCGGGCTGTACCGTCAGATCGCTGTATGCAAAGTCGGAATAGCTCAGACCATAGCCAAAGGGATACAATGCTTTTCCCTCAAAATACTGATAGGTAAGTCCTGCAGATACAATATCATACTGCATCAGATCCCGTGGGAGCTCCAGCTCACTGCGATACCATGTCAAAGGCGTTCTGCCTGCCGGATTGTTTTGGCCGGATAGAGTCGCAGCAACCGCTGTGCCCAGATAAGGACCTGCATGAGAAGTATACAAAATAGCAGAAAGCTGTTCCTGCTCCTCGCAAATGGCATAGGGATAGCTGGAAATCAGCACCATAACCGTCGCAGGATTCGCAGCCTGCAGCACCTTTGCCATGCCGCTTTGTACATTCAATGCAAGCGTTTTGCGATCATAACATTCCTTTGCAACCTGTACCGGATGATTGCCGACACAGTAGACAACCAGATCATTTGCCTTTGCCAATGCCGCAGCGCGATCGGTGCCCTTGGAGATCACTGTCATTGAAAACAACTGCTCTGCGCAAATATTGCGGCCGGATACGGCACAGATCTTGCCCTCTGCATCACATTGCAGACGCAAGCCGTGCTGAAAATCCTCCATGAGCATCTTGCCGGCATAGGGGTACAAAAACAAAGTTTCACGGGTAAACCAATCGTAGATGTCACGATGATGCAGCCGCAGCTGCCGGTCATCTCCGCAGCGCACATAGCGCTGATATCGGATCGAAAACAGATTGCACCAGTTTTCGCCCCAATTCTGCAGCGCAAACAGTTCACTTTCTGTCACACAATCCGCATCGGCAATCACAGAACCGTCCTCTTTTGCCGACAGATACTTTCCGTTTTCTGCAAGAATCGCCACATGATCCCACAAATCGTCATGCGTGACCTCTGCTTTTGAGAATTCTGATCGGATGCCTTTCAGCACCGAAATTTCCTCCTTGGCATATCCTGTATACCAATCCTTCAGATTCTCATCGGCAAGCGGACCAACCACAGCAATCTTGTTCGGATGCTTCCGGACAGGCAGCAGCCCATCGTTCTTCAGCAGAATCATCTGTTTCATAGCAGCACGGCAATTGCATGCTTCCGACAGCAGCATATGAATGTCTTTCTCGGTAAAGGCATCATAATCACAATGCTCTGCCAATTGTCCGAGCCGCAGTCTTGCATAGATCGTATTGAGAACAGAGGCATCCAGATCCGCTTCGGTGATTCTTCCTTCTTCCAGCGCTTTTTTCGCTGCCATCGCAACCAAAGTATCCTCATCGGTCATGATATCGCAGCCGGCAAGCAGAGCATTGGCAAAGGCTTCGGAATGGGTATCACAGTCATGATGCGCCGTCAGAAGCTGAGAAAAATCGCCGCCGTCACTGACAACAAACCACAATCCCCATTGCTCCTTGAGCAGTGTTTGGAGTTCGGGATTGCATATCGCAGGCACACCATTGATCTCGTTATAGGCAGCCATAATGCTTTTGGCACCGCCATGACAGATGGCATACCGGAAGGCTGCATAGTAATACTCATATTTCAGTCGGGGCGGCAGATAAGCATTGCAATGTCCTCTGCCTTCCTCATTGTTATTGGCACAGAAATGCTTGAGCGTCGGAATCGTCATCAGATAGTTGCCGTCATCTCCTGCCATACCCTTGGTATAGGCAGCAGTCAGACAGCCTGCAAGACAGACATCTTCGCCATAGGCTTCCTCGGTTCTGCCCCATCGGGGATCCCGTACCATATCGACCGTAGGCCCCCACAATGCAAGACCGCCCTTGGGATCGGCATTGTAATAGGCACGCGCTTCCATGCCGGCAATCCGTCCGAGATTCTCCATCAGCAACGGATCAAAGGTTGCCGCAAGGCCCACAGGCTGTGGAAATACGGTGGAGCTGCGCTCCGGACTGCGTCCCACATAGCCTCTGGCCACCTCGGTACCGATATAGAACTCCGGAAGCCCCAGCCGTTCTACCGCATGGTGATGGGTAGTCAGCAAATGAAGCTTTTCTTGCAGCGTCAATGCTGCTACAATGGAGCATGCACGCTCAAAAATCTTCTGTTTCATCTCATCCGTACAGCTCTTTTGGCAAGAGCCATCCTCCCCTTCCAAATCTTGTCTCAGTATAGCATATCCCCACTGCTTTGTCCAGTCATTCCTGTGCTGATTTTCCGCAACAAAAATCCCCTCGGATTTCTGTGTTTGCAGCACAGATCCGAGAGGATTCTGAGGCTTTATGCCTGACTAAGAGATGCGCGGGTCTTGGGACCGCAGACGCCATCCACCTCCAACCCGCAATCGGTCTGATAGCAGCGTACTGCCCGTTCGGTATCGGGACCGAAGCTGCCATCAATACCCGCTGTTCCGCAAGAATAGCCCTTTTGTATCAGATGCCATTGCACCCAGCGGACATCATCGCCCTTGCTGCCACGGCGCTGCGGCTTTGTGGGCATCCCATACGGACAGCCCTCCGGTGGATTGGCAGATACGGTTCCGAATCCGTTTTTCTGCTTTTTCCGCATTATGGCAGGATAGGCAAGATAGGCATAATTCAGATCCACCTTGCCGGAAATCCCGTTGACACTGCCAGTATGGGAATATTGCCACATACCATAGGGATACCGATAGGAAGTCTTGCTGACACCGGTATGTGCCACCCAGACGGCATAGCGGCGCAGAATGCGTTCAGAGAGTTTCTGCTCCAGGAAATACTTATAGGAATAAATCCCTGCAAAATAGCCTGCTGCCTCCAACCTTTGACAAAACGCCTCCACAATGGCATCCACCTGTTCTCTGCGCAGCATACGCTGTATCGTATCCTCAATATCAAAATAAATGGGATAGGCAAAGGTTTTGCCTTCCAGAAGCTGCAGCACTGCCTGTGCCTCTCTGTCGGCAGCCTGAGGCGTTGTGGCATAGCTGTAACAATAGGCACCCACCGGAATGCCTGCTGCGGATGCTCCTTGATAATTCTCACCGAAGCGCAGATCGGCACCGTTGCAATATACCCGCAGCACAGCAAATTCCACACCGCTTTCCGCCACCTGCTTCCAGTTGATTCTGCCTTGATGCGCAGAAACATCAATTCCTTTGATCGCCATGCTGTTACGCTCCTTCCTCACGATTCATGATCGCCGCAATACCGGCTGCCACGGCTGCCACACAGAATCCGATCACTGCCGATCGGGTACTGAAATCCGCAGCAGCAACATTGACCACCACATAGCCTGCGGCTGCCTGCAAAAATGTACGCAGTGTGCGCCGCATACATTCCGATTTGCAAAATGTTTTCAAGCTGTTCATTGCATTCTCCTTTGTCGCAATCGCTGTTTTATGCCGCAGCCCGCATCTGCCCTCCGAACCCATGGAAGCCGCAGCAATGCTCCATCGCCCTCATACACAGCGGAAAATGCGGAAAAACTTGTACGTTTCCGTGCAAGTTTTTGGATGGGATACAAAAAAATCAGCGATGTGCACAATACACACCGCTGATTTTCAGCAAATATTACAATTGTTTTATTGTTTCCAGCTTGCAATGGACTGCAATACTTTCGCAAGCTTTTCCTCGGCTTTCGCAAGCTTTTCCCGCTCAGCGGCAATGAGCTGTGCAGGTGCCTTTTCACAGAATCCGGGATTATCCAGTTTTTTCTGCACGAATTCAATATCCTTGCGTACCTTTGCTTCTTCCTTGGCAAGACGTGCCAGCTCTTTCTCCACATCCACGAGCTGTTCCATGGGGATGAAGATCCGAGCCACATCGGTAACGGCAGTCACAGCGTTCTTAAACTGATAATTCTGACCGAATTCCAGCTCAGAGGCAGAAACCAGATTCTCAAAGAACATCGAGCAGGAGGAGAACAGTTCAACCTCAAGGGTTTCAAAATACAGCTTTGCCTTTGCGGAATTGGGAACATTCAGCTCGGTACGAATGGTACGGACTGCTTTGATGGCTGCAATGACCTTTTCAAAGTCCTCAGCGGTCTTGGTGTAGTCATTTTCCTCGCAGTATACCGGGAAGTCCTCCAGCATGATCATGCTCTCATCGTTGGTGAGCACCTGCCAGATTTCCTCGGTGATGAAAGGCATAAACGGATGCAGAAGCTTCAGCATACCACGCAGAACCCATACCAGAACTGCCTGTGCCTGTTCCTGACTCTCGCCGCCTGCACGCAGACGGGATTTGGTCAGCTCGATATACCAATCGCAGTATACATCCCAGATGAAATCATAAAGCTTTGCAGAAGCAACGCCCAACTCAAACTTATCCAGATTGTCATTGACATCTTTGGCAAGCTGATTGAACTTGGAGACAATCCACTGATCCTCCATACGCAGCGTTTGCGGCAGACCGGTAAAGGTAAAGTCCTCCGGCAGATTCATCATGACAAAACGAGAAGCATTCCACAGCTTATTGGCAAAATTACGGGCAGCCTTGACCTTATCATCAATGAAGCGCATATCATTGCCGGGCGAGTTGCCGGTTGCCAGCATAAAGCGCAAAGCATCGGCACCGTAATTGTCAATGACCTCCAGCGGATCAATACCGTTGCCCAGAGACTTGGACATCTTTCTGCCCTGTGCATCACGTACCAGACCATGGATCAGAACGGTCTTGAAGGGTGCAACGCCATCCATGTGCTCCAGACCGGCAACGATCATACGAGAAACCCAGAAGGTAATGATATCATAACCGGTTACCAGCGTATCCGTGGGATAGAAATACTGCAGATCCTCTGTGTTCTGCGGCCAGCCCAGCGTGGAGAACGGCCACAAAGCAGAGCTGAACCAAGTATCCAGCGTATCGGGATCCTGCCGCATTGCCTTGCCGCACTTCGGACAAACGGCACTGTCTTCCCGTGTGACTACCAGCTCACCGCAATCATCGCAATAGAAAGCAGGAATCCGATGGCCCCACCACAGCTGACGGGAAATACACCAGTCACGGATATCCTCCATCCAGTTAAAATAGAGCTTGTTGAAGCGTTCGGGAACAAACTTGATCTCGCCGCTGCGCACCGCAGCAATCGCAGGCTTTGCAAGCTCCTCCATCTTCACAAACCACTGCAGCGAAACTCTCGGCTCAACCGTAGTACCGCAGCGATAGCAGGTACCGACATTATGAACATGCGGCTCGGTTTTGATGAGGAATCCGCCTTTCTCCAGATCAGCAACAATTGCCTTTCGGGCAGCATAGCGATCCATTCCGGCATAGTCCGGATACTCCTCCGTAATCTTGGCATCATCGGTCATCACATTGATGACAGGCAGCTGATGCCGCTGACCTACCATAAAGTCATTGGGGTCATGGGCCGGCGTAATCTTCACAACACCCGTACCGAATTCCATATCCACATAGCTGTCAGCAACCACAGGAATCTCTCTGCCAACCAGCGGAAGAATCAGCTTTTTGCCAACCAGATGTGCATAACGCTCATCCTTGGGATTCACAGCCACAGCCGTATCGCCCAGCAGCGTTTCGGGACGTGTGGTGGCAAGCTCCATGTAGCCGGAGCCATCGGCAAATGGATACCGCAGATGCCAGAAGCAGCCATCCTGCTCCTCATAGGTCACTTCGGCATTGGAAATGGAGGTCAGACAATGAGGACACCAGTTGATGATGCGCTCGCCGCGGTAAATCAGACCTTTTTCGTAATATTTTACAAAGACTTCCTTCACCGCCTCAGAGCAGCCTTCGTCCATTGTAAAGCGTTCCCGCTCCCAATCGCAGGAGGAACCGAGCTTCATCAGCTGCTGATCAATTCTGCCTGCATACTGCTCTTTCCAAGCCCATGCACGCTCCATGAAGCCATCTCTGCCGATGTCATCCTTGGTCACGCCTTCCTTGCGCATGGCTTCCACGATTTTCGCTTCCGTAGCAATGGCAGCGTGATCGGTACCCGGCAGCCAAAGCGCGGAATAGCCGCTCATACGCTTCCAGCGGATCAGAATATCCTGCAAGGTTTCATCCAGTGCATGTCCCATATGCAGCTGTCCTGTGACATTGGGAGGCGGAATGACAATTGTATAGGGAATCTTTTTGGGATCAACCTCTGCATGGAAGCAGCGTTTTTCCATCCACTGCTGATAAATGCGATCTTCAAAGGTACTCGGGTCATAGTTTTTTGCCAGTTCCTTGGCCATGAAAAATCAGCTCCTTTTTTTCCGATCTTGTCATAAATGCGGTCAAATAAAAATCGCCCTGAACACAGAAAACACCATATGCTCTCTATGCTCAGGACGAACGGTTTCCATCAGGGCAATGGGAATCACATCCGTGGTACCACCTGAATTCGGCAAAGCGTTTCAAACGCTCACAGCCGCACTCTTTGCTCGGACAGCGAGGCTGCAGCTGCACCCGACTGACCTTCTCTGTAACGGGAGAACCCGTCAGACACTACACACAACCGATTGTGAAAGATCCTGACACAATCTGCTGCTTTGCATCCGCAGCTCGAAACGCGACTTCGGAGCAACCATCGAAGCATTTTCACCAACCATGCTCTCTCTGAACGACGGGGAACGCTCTTACTCCTCGTTTGTCATCGCTTTTCTATTGTTATTATTGTAGCATACGGAAAAACGGCGGTCAAGACCCATTGCACCTTTTTGGCGATTCTTACAAACGCTGTGGATTTTCCGCAGCTTCCTTTGCACATTTCTCTCACAAATCCCCATAGATTCTGCAAAAAAAGAGCTGCTGTCCATGCAAATTGCCGGACAACAGCTGAAAATCATAAAGTATGCTATGAATTGGGAGAGGAAACCGGCGATCCGAAGACCGCATTTTGGGAAATCATCCGAGTTGATTCAGAAGTCCCGCAAGATACATGAGAATTGCAGCGGTATCATCGGCATTGATGCCGGAAACACCATCACAGTCAGCATTGGCAGTGCCCTGCTGGGTAACCGTTATGCTCGTATCTTCACCGATATAACGACTGAGCAGCACGACATCGTCAATTTTCACCAGGCCATCGCAGTTCACATCGCCATATTGCACAGGAGCCGGCTCGGTGGTCGTGGTGGTAGTCGTGGTAGTCGTGGTAGTCGTGGTCGTTGTGGATGTAGTAGTGGTCGTGGTCGTGGTTGATGCAGCAGGCGTTGTGACCTGATCGGCACCGGCGCTTACAGACATATAATAGAGGAACACAGAGCCATCGCCCTTTGTTACAGTATGGTTTCCTGCTGCAAGATCCAGTGTGAAAATGCCGGAAGCGGGAACAGGATAAGCAACGCCATCCACCCGGAATGTATTACCGTTTTGCATCACCAGCGTCAGCACAGAAGGCACCGACGTGGTGAATGCAATATTGGTAGCGGTTTCCATCTTAAGGCAAATTGAGAGCGTCATCCCCCTAAACTCCATGCTGCCCTTGCTGTCCGATAAATTGCCGCTGATGGAATAAAAGCTGCTGGAAGTACCATGCTTTGTAAAATTATGCTCATAACCGGAGGATCCCGGTGTGTCGGTGACAACAGGATTGGTATTGCTGCCGCTGTCTAAGGTAGTGCTTGTTGTGGTGACAGTGGTAACAGCCGGTGCTGTTGTGGTGATCGGATCAGAAGGCTGTACATAAGATCCGCTGCCGATGCTTACGATCTGATCGTCATAGGAAACCAGCGCTGCCTTGAGTGCTGCGATCACATCGGAATTGCTATCCTCGGTATTATCATCAAAGTTCCAGCGGAAATCGCCGCCCTGCACACGGCCTGCATAGGTCTCAACAATCCCCGGAACCGCCTCGGCACTATCCGGAGAATAGCTGTACATACTGCTTGCGGTATCGAAATTATTATAAGATGCACCGCCGTTTGCCGCTTTCACGGAAGAAGGCACCTGCTCATTTTTGGAAGATGCTTCATAGCAATCAAAGCTTGTATGATTCTTGCTGTAAGGGATATACGAATCGGCACCGAGGATCACATTGCCATATGCCTTGATCATGCCGCCGGCTTCGCCCGAAAGGGTTTTGGCAGTATCCGAACCCTGCGTGGAAATCAGCATGGGCTTGCCGCAATTTCTGAAATAGTTGTTCTCTACAAACACATCGGAATCGGTAGTGGAACCGATGCCGTATTTGGCATTGCCGTCATAATAGTTATTGTATACATGTACCGTTGCCACTCTTACACGAGGATGACGGGAATCCGAGTGATCATACCAATTGTGATGATAGGTGATATAATTGGAAGTATCACTGGAGTTTGCACCTTGCAGATTGCATTTTCCGCTATCCCAGAAATGATTGTAAGAATGTGTGATATACTGCGATTTTTTCGTATCCAGAGCACCGTCGCCCTTCACCTGATCGGCATCGGAACCTGCATCGCCATAAAAGAAATCACAGTTATGTACCCAGCAATAGGTATTGCCCTGCTGAAGACCGCAGTTATCACCCTCAGAGCTGTTGCAGTTCATAAATCCGATGTTTCTTGCCTCGAAATTAGTGCTGTTTTTTACTCTGAGTCCAAAGCCGTTGAAGGTAGTGTCCGTACCGATTCCCTCAATGGTCAGACCACAGGTGATCTTATCCACCAGCAAATCGCCCTTGTCCAGCGTTGCGGGATCGGTGATATTGCCGATCAGACGGATCGCCACAGGCGTCGAGCTGTCCTTGCAGGCATACACAATATTCTGCACACCGGTCACCGTGCTGCCGCCGATCTGCGCAGAAACCGAATCCTTATTCTCATTGGTCACATAGACGACCACCGCACCCGGTTTCAAGGTACCGTCTGCTTGATAAGCGCCCACAGCCTTTCCCTTTTCAAAGGCAAAGCCGGAACGATCATGTGCCATTACATTCACAGCTTTTTCTGCTGCCATGGATGCATTTTCCGCACCATTCATAACCGGTACGATCTTCATGGTATAGCTGCCTGCGCTAAGGCCTACTGCATCGGCACGGTAATATCCATTGTACTGCCGGATCAGCATACTGTCAATCTGCTGATAGGAGCCGCCGGATGCTTTCACATATACATGATAGCTCTGTGCGCCATTGACAGGCTGCCATTGGCAATATGCCGATTCCAGCCAGCCGCCCGATTCTGTAACGGTTACGGCATCCGCCGCATAAAGAATGGAATACTTTTGCGTCGCTTCGGGTACGATAACAGCACCGAATGTCATGGCTGCACTGCACAGTACCGCAGTCAGCCGCATGGTCAATCTTTTCATCATGCAACCCCCAAAAAACAATCAAGCCATACAAAAAACACAGCGTTCGGATACAGCAGTGCCATATCCTCTGATGACTAGTATACTGAAAAATTATCTGCATTGCAATGAACAATCCTCTATTTTTTCTGCATAATAATCCGATGATGCCGGAATCACGGCAGGAAAGCATGAAAAAAACCATGAAAAATCCCGCTGCAATTTGTGCGAATTTACAAAAATTCGGGAAAGTGCGGAGGAAGCCTTGACAAGGAGAAGAAAACATGGTATTGTTATATTAGCACTCAAAGATCAAGAGTGCTAGCACACGAAAAACCAGTCTGCCGATGCCGACTGATCTGCTGCGAAAGGAGTTGGATACTGCAATGGATGACAGAAAGCTGAAAATTCTGGCAGCTGTTGTAGATGCCTATGTGACCACCGGTGAACCGGTAGGCTCCAAAGCCATTGCAGCGCTGCCGGATATCAATGTATCGCCGGCGACCATCCGCAACGATATGGCGGTACTGGAGCAACTGGGTCTGTTGGAGCAGCCGCACACTTCTGCCGGACGGGTACCGACCTTCCAAGGCTATAAGGTCTATATTGATAAATGTATGCACGCGCATACGATTCCCGAAGCAGATCGGGAACGGCTGGATCGGGTCTTTGAAGGCACCGAGGTGTTTGATGAGGAGCTGCTGATCCAATCGGCAACCACAGCATTGGCAGAGATTACGCATTGTGCCGCCGTGGCAGTGAATGCCATGCCGCAGTTTTCCGTGATCTCAAGAGTCGAGGTCATACCCACAGGAAAACGATTGTATGTGATTCTTCTGATCACCTCGGCAGGCAATATCAAAAACAAGGCATGCCGTCTGGAGTTTGATCTGAATGAGGAACAGCTCTCCTTCTTCACTGCATTTTTAACGGAGCATCTGCATGGCGTATCGCTTACGGATCTTTCACCGGAGCGTATGGAACAGCTGATTACCGCACTGGGCACCTATATGGTAACGCTGGGTCCGCTGGTGCAGGGGCTTTATGAACTGAGCCGGGATATGATGCAGCAAGAGCTGACGGTCAACGGCACACGCAATCTCCTCACCTGTCAAGAGCTGGATACAATGGATATTGTACAGTTTATGGAGCATCAGGATGTCATCATGCCGCTGCTCAACGATACCTTCAGCGGCATTCATGTGATGTTCAGTGAAGAAACCCATCAAACAGCATCGGGTTCTGCCGGACAGACCTTTGTCATCGGCAATTCCAGCATGATCGTGGGACAATATCACAAGGACGGCAGGGAAGCCGGCCGCCTCGGCATCATCGGCCCCATGCGGCTCGATTACGCCAGAGTCATTCCCTATCTTGAATATATCACCCAGAAGCTAACGAATCTGATTTCCGAAAACAAGGAGGACGACGACATATGACCGAAGAACTGCGTGATACACCGGGCTGTGAAAATGACTGTGACGGCACCTGTGAGCCTATGGATCCGATGCCGGAAGCGCCCAATGATTTCCTGGAAGAAGAACCGCCTTTCCTGGAAACCGATGACGGTGAGCCTGAGATCATTGAACTGACACCCGAACAGCAGGCCTTGCAGGAAGCAAACGACAAATATATGCGTTTGTTTGCCGAGTTTGATAACTATCGCAAGCGTACTGCCAAGGAAAAAACCGAAAGCTATCAGGATGCCGTAGCCAAAACGGTTCTGGAGCTGCTGCCGGTTGTGGATAATTTCGAGCGCGCCATGGCATCGCCTTGTGCCGATGAAGCCTTCCGCAGCGGTATGGAAAAGATCTATCAGCAGCTTTGTGAAACGCTGAAAAAGCTGGGCGTTACCGAAATCCCCGCAATGGGAGAAGTGTTTGATCCCAAAATGCATAACGCCATTCGTCAGGTTGACGACGAAAACTATGACGAAAATATCATCTGCGAAGTATACCAGAAGGGCTATCTGCTGGGCAGCCGGATCATTCGTCACGCAATGGTATCCGTTGCAAACTGCAGCTAATCCGCCCTTTTCAACACATATCCGATTGATTATTAATTTTGAAGGAGGAACTTCATCATGAGCAAAATTATTGGTATCGACCTTGGAACCACCAACTCCTGCGTTGCAGTTGTGGAAGGCGGCAACGCTGTTGTGATCCCCAACGCAGAAGGTGCAAGAACTACACCCTCTGTGGTAGCTGTTTCCAAAACCGGTGAGCGTCTGGTCGGCCAGATCGCAAAGCGTCAGGCAATCACCAACCCCGATAACACCGTGATCTCCATTAAGAGAAAAATGGGCAGCAATGAAAAGGTTACCATCGACGGCAAGGCTTATACTCCCCAGGAGATCTCTGCAATGATCCTGCAGAAGCTTAAGGCAGATGCTGAGGCATATCTGGGCGAAACTGTCACCGAAGCTGTCATCACTGTTCCCGCATATTTCACCGACAGCCAGCGTCAGGCTACCAAGGATGCCGGTCAGATCGCCGGTCTGAATGTCAGACGTATCATCAACGAGCCGACCGCTGCTGCACTCTCCTACGGTATCGATAAGGAAGAGCAGCAGAAGATTATGGTATTCGACCTGGGCGGCGGTACCTTCGATGTCTCCATCATTGATATGGGTGACGGCGTTACCGAGGTTCTGGCAACTGCCGGCAACAACCGTCTGGGCGGCGATGACTTCGATCAGCGCATCATCGACTGGATGGTCGAGGAATTCAAGAAGGCAGAGGGCATTGATCTGCGCTCCGACAAAACAGCAATGCAGCGTCTGAAGGAGGCTGCCGAAAAAGCAAAGATCGAGCTGTCCTCTATGACAACCACCAATATCAATCAGCCGTTCATCAGCGTGGATGCAACCGGCCCGAAGCATCTGGATCTCAATCTGACACAGGCAAAGTTCAATGAGATGACTGCAGATCTGGTTCGCGCAACCATGGGTCCTGTAGAGCAGGCTCTGCGTGACAGCGGTCTGAATCCTTCTCAGCTGGATAAGGTACTGATGGTCGGTGGTTCTTCCAGAATCCCCGCTGTGCAGCAGGCTGTCAAGGAGCGTATCGGCAAGGAGCCCTTCAAGGGCATCAACCCCGATGAATGTGTTGCACTGGGCGCAGCTTATCAAGGCGGCGTGCTGGGCGGCGATGTGAAGGAAGCATTGCTGCTGCTGGATGTGACTCCCCTTTCTCTTGGTCTGGAAACCATGGGCGGCATCTGCACCAAGATCATTGAGCGCAACACCACCAGCCCCCCCAGCAAGTCTCAGGTATTCTCTACCGCTGCCGACAATCAGCCTGCCGTAGATATCTGCGTGCTGCAGGGTGAGCGTGAATTTGCAAAGGATAACAAGCAGCTGGGTATGTTCCGTTTGGATGGCATTGCTCCCGCACCGCGCGGCATCCCTCAGATCGAGGTGACATTCGATATCGACGCAAACGGTATCGTGAATGTTTCCGCAAAGGATCTGGGCACCGGCAAGTCTCAGCAAATCTCCATTACCGCATCTACCAACATGAGCAAGGAAGATATCGATCGTGCTGTGCGTGAGGCAGAACAGTTCGCTGAAGAGGATAAGAAGCGCAAGGATCAGGTGGATACCAAGAACAACGGCGAAAGCCTCTGCTTCCAGTGCGAGAAAGCACTCAATGAGTTTGGTGATAAGGTCTCTGCTGAGGATAAGGCACCCATCGAGACCGCAATCAACGAGCTGCGTGAGGCACTCAAGGGCGAGAATTATGATGATATGAAGGCAAAGACCGAGGCTCTCCAGAATGCATTCTACGCCCTCAGCTCCAAGGTGTATCAGCAGGCTGCACCCAATGGTACACCCGATATGGGCAATATGGGCAGCATGGGCGGCGATGACAATGTAGTCGATGCCGATTTTACTGAGGCGTAAACGCCCGTCAATCAAAATTGTGCAAAAGGGGCGGATTCTGATCTGCCCCTTTGTGTTGTTTGAATCGGATCAAACGGCAGGCGTCTGCCTTTGCAGACTGACCGGGCGATCCAATTGAAAGAGGATGCGCTGTATCAGGCAATTGCAGCGGCGGCGCAATCTTTCGGATGAAATCTCGAAAAAACCTGCAAAACCCCTTGCAAGTTTCCGTTAGATGTGGTATAATAAACTATATCCGTGTGCTGTTTTGTCGGGAGGCAAAATGCACCGCAACACAAATACATGAAAATCAGCGAAAGGGTGTTCTGCCATGGCGGATAAACGCGATTATTACGAGGTGCTGGGTGTCAAACGGGATGTTTCGGATGAAGAACTGAAAAAGGTTTATCGTCAGCTTGCCAGACAATATCACCCGGATCTGCATCCGGATGATCCCACCTGCGAAGCAAAATTCAAGGAAGTCACCGAAGCTTATGAGGTGCTTTCCAATAGCGAAAAACGAAGTGTATACGATCAATATGGCCACGATGGTCTGGAAAACGGCGGCATGGGTGCCGGCGCAGGCGGTTTCTCGGATGTCAGCGAGATTCTCGAAAGCCTGTTCGGCGGCATGGGCGGCGGTATTTTCGGCGGCGGCAGAGCTGCCAATGCCAATGCACCCCGTCAGGGCCGTGATATCAGCGCCAATGTCACCATCGATTTTATGGAAGCATGCAATGGTGCATCCAAAACCATCCAGATTCAGCGGCTGGAAAACTGCCCCGATTGCCACGGTACCGGTGCAGCAGGCGGCAATGAAGCAGAGGTCTGTAAAGAATGTCAGGGCAGAGGTACGGTCAAGGCAACACAGCGGACTCCGTTTGGTCTGATCTCATCCTCCAAGCCTTGCAGCCGATGCGGCGGTAAGGGCAAGGTCATTAAAAATCCTTGTCAAAAATGTCGTGGTGCGGGAAGAGTTCGTGTACCCAAATCCATAACAATCACCATTCCTGCCGGTATTGATCACGGTCAGACGCTGAGTCTTGCCGGACAGGGCGATGCAGGTACCAACGGCGGCGGCAACGGAAATCTGTTTGTCAGCGTCAATGTACGTCCGCATCCGCTGTATACCCGTGAAGGCTATGATATCCATTGTGAAATTCCCATTACCTTTGCACAAGCTGTGCTGGGCGATGAGATCGTTGTACCTACCATTGATGGCAATGTGAAATACCGCATCGGAGAAGGTACGCAAACCGGAACGGTATTCCGTCTGCGCGGCAAGGGCATCAAGCGTTTGCAGCGTTCCGATCGCGGCGATCAATATGTAAAGGTCTATATTGAAGTTCCCAAGGGATTGAATAAGCATCAGAAAGAGCTGATCTCTCAGCTTGAGGCTTCTCTGGAAGCAAAGAATTATGCGAAGCGTGAGACCTTCTTCAGCAAGCTGCGCGATTTGTTTACCAAGCCCGGCGAGGATTGATCTCTTCTGCAGATTCCGACAAATCACAGCACCGTCACAGTCACACAGGCTGTCGGCGGTGCTGATTTTTTTGTACTCTTTGTCGATTTGACAATACACCACGCTGTCGGCAGCCGCATACAATACAGCAAGCTGTATTTCTCACAGCCGATCTGATCTATCCAAAAGGAGTGCTTACGATATGGTACATCCCATCCGAGCGCAGGATGCGCTTCCCAAACAAACCTTGCTGGTCGCAGGCGGCGATCTGCGCCAGCTTTCTGCAGCAAGGCATCTTGCTGCCCATCATCATGTAACCGTCACAGGATTTGATGCGGTTTCTGATTTGCCTCTGCTGCCGACCAATCCCGCACCGAGCTCTGTGGATGCGCTGATCCTGCCGATGCCTGTGACACAGGATGGCGTATTTCTGCATACCCCCTTATGCAGCAGCACCATCGGACTTTCCTCGCTGCTGCCGTTGGTAAAGCCGGGCGGTGCCGTGTTCGGCGGACGCTGGACACCTGCCGATCAGCGTGCGGTGGAAGCCGCCGGAAGAAAGCCTCTGGATTATTCTGCCCGTGAGGAATTTGCAATACAAAATGCAGTTCCCACTGCCGAAGGTGCGCTGCAGCTTGCTTTGCAGGAGCTGCCCGTTACCATCCATGGATTATCCTGCCTGATTCTGGGAGCCGGCAGAATCAGCCGTGTATTGCAGCCCATCCTGCGTGCCATGGGAGCAGAGGTCACCGTAGCCGCAAGACGGTGTTCTGACCTTGCGTGGAGCAAAGTTCCGATGAGGAAACCACGTTTTCCTATAAAAAACAGCATCCCTTCCTCTGCCTGCAGTGCAGAGAACGGATGCTGTTTTGTTCATTTTATCCCCCATGCGCGGATAGCGGAAAGGGCAGCGGCACGCCCTGAGGATATCGCACCACGCCAATCAATGTGATATTGTCTCTGCCGCCTTTGTCCAGAGCAAGCTGTACCAGCTGTGCAAGACGAATCGGCATTGCCTTCGGACGTGCAAGAACCTCCTCGATCTCATAGTTGGTAACATAATCGGTCAAGCCATCGGAGCACAGCAGCAGCAGATCACCATAACGCATTCCATCGGGATACACAAAAACCTCAGGCTTCGGTTCTTCCTCCAAATTGCCGATCACCGGAAGAATAATATTGCGATGGGAATGCATACGTTTTTCCTCGCTGGTAATACTGCCTTCATCATACAGCATCTGCACCAGGGTCTGATCACGGCTGAGCTGCTCCAGACTTCCGTTGCGATAACGGTAGATACGAGAATCTCCCACATTGAAGCAGCGCATAACAGAATCCTCATCAATGGCAATTCCGCAGAGTGTCGTCTGCATATTGGCAGTCTGCCGATTTTTTCGGCTTTGCTCTGCAATCTCCCGATGGATCTCCAGGATTCTTCGCTTGAGATTGATCTTTTTGCTGTATCGCAGCGCCGAAAGCCGGTTCAGACAGGTGCGGGATGCAAGCTCTCCTGCCTGCTCACCCGAAACACCATCGCAGACTGCAGCCAGAAAGGGCGCCGGCAGCATCTGCTGCATCGTACCTTCCGTGCTCACCATGCGGTGAATCAGCATGGCATCTTCATTATGCGGCATAATCCCGACCTCTGTGATTCCGCAGCAATAATACATACCAATAGCGCTCCTTTCTTCTTATAGTATGATGCGCAAAAGCACTGTGTTTCTCTTATTCCCGATAAGCAGAACCCAGAATCTGTGAATACTGTGCACGGAACTGTGCAAAGGTACCTTGATCCAGTGCCTCCCGCATTCTCTCCATCAGCGTATTATAGAACCAGAGATTGTGTGTTACTGCCAGACGACCGGCCAGCTGCTCACCTGCCTTAAACAGATGTCTCACATAGGCACGGGAGAATCTTCGGCAGGTGGGACAATCACACTGTTCATCAATGGGACGGTCATCGGTTTCAAAGCAGCGATTGGTCAAATGCATAATGCCCTTCCAGCTGAATACGGTTGCATGACGTGCATTGCGGCTTGGCATCACGCAATCGAACAGATCAATGCCTCTTGCCACAGCCTCAACCAGATTGGCAGGTGTACCCACACCCATCAGATAACGGATCTTGTGTATCGGCATATGCGGTGCTACTTGATCAATGATATCATACATCACTTCCGTCGGCTCACCCACAGCCAGACCGCCAATGGCATAGCCATCCAGATCCAGCTCTGCAATTTCCTGCATATGCGAGATGCGCAGATCGCCATAGGTGCTGCCTTGATTAATGCCAAACAACAGCTGGTGAGGATTGAGCGTATCGGACAAGCTGTTGAGTCTTGCCATTTCCGTTTGACAGCGCTTGAGCCATCTTGTGGTACGGGCACAGCTTTGTGCGGCATACAAATAAGGTGCCGGATTCTCTACGCATTCATCAAATGCCATGGCAATGGTAGATCCCAGATGGGATTGAATCTGCATACTTTCCTCCGGACCCATAAAAATACGGTGTCCATCAATATGCGACTGAAAATAGACGCCCTCTTCCTTGATTTTGCGAAGCTTTGCAAGAGAAAACACCTGAAATCCTCCGCTGTCCGTCAAAGTCGGCTTTTTCCATCCGGTGAATCCCTGCAAGCCGCCCATTTTCCGCACAATCTGATCACCGGGGCGCACATGCAGATGATAGGTATTGCACAGCATCACCTGACATTTCAGCTCATCCAAATCATAAGCCGAAAGAGCACCCTTAATCGCACCTGCTGTGGCAACATTCATAAAGCAGGGCGTCTGAAAATCGCCGTGCACCGTATGAAATACGCCTCTGCGGGCAATGCCCTCGGTTTTGAGCAGTTCAAACATACATAGCAGCCTCCACATTCTGATTTCTTTCAACTTTATTATTATAACACATTCTTTGAGAAATGTCACGTGTTTTGTAAAAAAACGGCAGCTGCCGTTTCGGTTGCAGCACGCCTCTTGCAATTTTTGCGAAATTATGGTATACTTTCGTAGAGCAAAGAAAGGAGCTTTGTTATGGCAAGATATCAAACTCGTGATGAACAACAGCGCAGTATGCGCGCCCTTATAAAGCCATTGCTGATTACCGGTGCAGTCCTGATCGTCATCGTACTCGGTGTTCTCTGGCTGGTGGATTTCATTCTCGGACAACAGATTACAATCGAACGAGATCAGTTTACCGAACTTGCAATCCGACAAATGGAAGCGGAATACCATTTCGATCCGGGAGATGCCCTGATCCCGCTCTATACCTTTGAACAAGGGACTGAGGAAAGCCGGGAACAATATGAAGGCATTGTGCTGAAAATGAATGCCGATATCGCAGAAGTACTCACCGATTGCTTCGGACTGAATCCCGATGGTGAGGTCTATTTGAATATATACAATAATTATCAGGACTATTTCGTAGATAAAGCCTATCATGGCTATACCGAAACCGTTTATACCGCACAGGGGAAAGCCAAAGCCATTCGCTTTACCCTGAAGGATTCGGCATACATCTACTATTTCTATGAGGAAGATCAGGTGCCCTATTTGATGGCACGCAAACTCGATTAAGACAGCAATCCCTGCCCTTTCTGCCTTGTGTTTTGTCAACAGGCAACAAAAAAGACGGCATATGCCGTCTGAAAATGGGGGGGACTGAATGTATGAAAACGTATACCTGCTGCACAAGCGGATATACGGGATTGTTATTGCCCCCCTGCCAAGCCGTTGCCGCAATCCACTAAATGCTGCCGCAGCAGTTTGGCAGGGGAGCAACATGAAAAAAGGGGGATCGGGAGCAGCGTGAGCCTCCCTACGGAGAAAATTACAATATCAATGTGTCTGCCTGCCGTTTCCGGCACGGATGCTCAGTGCACAGGATGATACAGGAATCGATCGATGGCTGTGACAAGCTGAGAAACCTGTGCGGTATCCGCAGTCTCCACAACCAGCTGAACAGGCTGTTCACGATCCAGCGTGAAAATACCCATCAGTGATTTTGCATCCACAGCATAATTGCCGACAGTCAGCTGTGCTTCAAAAGGAAACCGTCCCATGATGTTTACAAACTCGGTGACGTCAGAAATTTCAGGAAGTAATACTGCCAAAGTAGACATAATCGTAACCTCTCTTTACCGTCGCTTTCCAAAGAAAACGGGAAATGATAATCCGCAATCTGCGAAATCCTGTCGCTGCATGGTTGTGATTGCCCGCTTCTTCTTTTGCGAGCAGAGGTTATTCTGTGCTGTTCTGTGCTTATCATAACATTGCTTTTTCGATTTGTCAAGCAAAACTGAGTGTTTTCGGACATTTGACTCAATTTTGCGATTCCTTTCAAAATCTTTTTCACACTCCCGACATCTAGTGCACGTTGCACAGGATAGGAGTGTAAAATTTGTGCATATTGCACAGGAGGACATATGGAATTCAAAATCATAACCTTTGGCTGCAAGGTCAATCAGGTAGATTCTGCCGGAATGCAGCAACAGCTTTTGCAATCCGGGATGACCGTTGCCGCAACCATTGCCGAAGCTAACCTTCTGATTGTCAACAGCTGTGCTGTGACTGCAGAGAGTGTCCGTAAGGCACGACAGGCATTGCGATCTTTGCGGCGAAAGAATCCGGATGCCTTGCTTTTGCTATGCGGCTGCTGGCCGCAGGCGTTCCCCGAAGACACCTTCGAGGATGCAGATCTGATCTTAGGCACTAATCAAAGAGAACGGATTCCTGCTTTGGTGCAGGCATGGGCAGAGGACAAGACGAATTCCGATTCCCAATATGCTGTTCTTGACTACCGGCTGCAGGGCGGAGAACCCTTTTCCTCCCTGCCCTGTGCAGATACCACACGTACCAGAGCATTTTTGAAGATTCAAGAGGGCTGCAATCAGTTTTGCAGCTATTGCATCATCCCCTTTGCTCGAGGCAGATGCCGTTCCATGCCGCCTCAGCGGCTTGCCGAAGAAGCAGCCGAGCTTGCAGCCCAAGGATTTCGTGAAATTGTGCTGACCGGTATTAACCTCGGATTTTACGGCTTGGATACAGGACACTCTCTGGAGGACGCTGTGGAATGCTGTGCGGCACAAGAAGGCATTCTGCGGGTACGGCTGGGATCGTTGGAGCCCGAACGCATGACCGAAGCACAATTGAAGCGTCTCGCTGCCTGTGAAAAATTCTGTCCGCAGTTTCATCTTTCTCTGCAAAGCGGCTCAGATGCCGTGCTGCGGCGTATGAACCGTCGGTATACCAGCGATGCCTATCGTCAGCTGGTGCAGACCATCCACAGCGTGTTTCCTCATGCAGCTGTCACCACCGATGTCATCGTAGGCTTTCCGGGAGAAACCGAGGAGGATTTTGCACAAACTCTGGCATTTGTTGAGGAAATGCGCTTTGCAAAAGTACATGTATTCCCCTATTCCCCACGTGAGGGCACTAAAGCCGCTGCTTTCCCCGATCAGCTTCCCCAATGGATCAAAAACCAACGCTGCCAGAGACTCACTGCTCTTGCGGATTTCCTGCGCCGACAATGCCTTGCCGCCTTTGTCGGGCAGACGCTTCCGGTGCTTGTGGAGGGAAAGAAACAGCAAAATGCACAGAGCTTTCTGCAAGGACATACGCCGGACGGTACACTTGTGAAAATTTTCTCAGAAAATATCGAAAAAGGTTTGCAGAATTCTGTAATCTGTGTTACAATAGAATCGTATGCGGATGACTGCTGTATCGGTCATGCCGCGCTCTGATTTCAAACATGGAGGTTGATTGTTGTTATGCCAGTTTTTCGCATCTATACCGAAAAGAAGCCTCAGTTTGCCGTAGAAGCACAGTCTGTACTTGCAGATCTGCGCACGGCACTTCGCTTGAATGTGGTGAGCATCCGTGTGCTCAACCGCTATGATGCAGACCAGATCGCTGAGGAAGATTTCCTGCGTGCCATTCCCACAGTGTTTTCTGAGCCTGCCGTGGATTATGTGTATGAAAAACTGCCGATGCTCTCCAATCAGGAGCGTATTTTTGCAGTAGAGTATCTGCCCGGTCAGTTTGACCAGCGTGCCGACTCCTGTGAACAGTGTATTCAGATTCTCAACGGTAAAGAACGCTGTCGTGTTCGCAATGCCAGAGTTTATATTGTATCCGGTGCCATCACCGATGCAGAATTCGATCGTCTCAAGAGTTATCTGATCAACCCCGTGGAAAGCCGAGAGGCTTCTCTGGATCCTGTGGATACTCTGGATACCAATTATGAGATCCCCACCACCGTCAAAACGCTGGAAGGCTTCTGTGCGCTGGATACCGAAGGGCTGCGTGCCTTTTTGAATGAATATGCACTGGCGATGGATCTGGACGATATTACCTTCTGTCAGTCCTATTTCCGTGATACAGAGCATCGTGATCCCACCATTACCGAGATCCGTATGATTGATACCTATTGGAGCGATCACTGCCGCCATACTACCTTCCTGACCACCATTGATCATGTGGATGTGGAAACCCCCTATATCCGGGAAACCTTCGAGGACTATCTGCGGATCCGCAAAGAACTGGGCAGAGAAGCAAAGCCTGTCACATTGATGGATATGGCTACCATGGCAATGCGCAAGCTCAAGGCAGATGGCAAAATCCCTGCACTGGATGAAAGTGAAGAGATCAATGCCTGCTCCGTGAAGATCAAGGTGGATACCGATACCGGTACCGAAGACTGGATCCTCATGTTCAAAAATGAAACACACAATCACCCCACCGAAATCGAACCCTTTGGCGGTGCTGCAACCTGTCTGGGCGGAGCCATCCGTGATCCGCTTTCCGGCAGAAGCTATGTCTATCAGGCAATGCGTGTCACAGGCGCTGCCAATCCGCTGGTGCCTGTGGATGATACGATGCCCGGCAAGCTGCCTCAGCGTAAGATTACTGTCGGTGCTGCCAATGGTTATAGCTCCTATGGCAACCAGATCGGTCTGGCAACCGGTCATGTAGCGGAAATCTATCATCCCGGCTATGTGGCAAAGCGTATGGAAATCGGTGCGGTAGTAGGTGCTGCTCCTGCCGAGAACATCCGCCGCGAGGCACCTGTGCCCGGCGATGTGGTCATTCTGCTGGGCGGCAAAACCGGCCGTGATGGCTGCGGCGGTGCAACCGGTTCTTCGAAATCCCACACACTGGAATCTTTGACGCACTGCGGTGCCGAGGTGCAAAAGGGCAACGCACCCGAAGAACGTAAACTCCAGCGTCTGTTCCGCGATCCTGCAGTGACCCGTCTTATTAAGCGATGCAACGACTTTGGTGCCGGCGGCGTTTCTGTTGCCATCGGAGAATTGACCGATGGTCTGGAAATTGATCTGAACGCCGTGCCCAGAAAATATGACGGCCTGGACGGCACAGAGCTTGCGATCTCCGAATCACAGGAGCGTATGGCTGTCGTAGTGGCTGCCGAGGATGTGGATGCCTTCATGGATGCTGCCGCTGCGGAAAATCTGCTGGCAACTGTGGTGGCAAAAGCAACCGATACCAATCGCCTGCAAATGCAGTGGAATGGCAAGACCATCGTAGATCTTTCCCGTGAATTCCTTAACTCCAACGGTGCTGAAAAGCATACCGATATCATTGCAGCAAAGCCCAAGGCCGCTGCACCCACGCTCTATGAGGATACCCCCGAGGGCTGGAAAGAGCTGATGTCCCATCTGAATGTATGCTCGCAGAAGGGTCTTGTGGAAAAATTCGATGCTACCATCGGTGCCGGCACAGTGCTCATGCCCTTCGGCGGCATCTATCAGCTGACACCTACGCAAGCAATGGCTGCCAAGATTCCGGTGCTCAAGGGCGATACTTCCACCTGCTCCGTTATGGCGTATGGATTCCATCCGGGCATCTCTGAACAGTCTCCTTATCACGGCGCTATGCAAGCTGTGATCGAGTCTATCGCTAAGGTGATCGCTGCAGGCGGTTCCTGGCATCAGTGCTGGCTCACCTTCCAGGAATATTTCGAGCGTACACAGAATAATCCTGCACGCTGGGGCAAGCCGTTCTCGGCTCTGCTGGGCGCATTCAAGGCACAGCTCGAGCTTTCCTGCGCTTCCATCGGCGGCAAGGATTCCATGTCCGGTACCTTTGAAAATGTAGATGTTCCGCCTACCTTGGTATCCTTTGCAGTATCTGTGGCAGATACCAAGCGTGTTCTGTCCACCGAGTTCAAGGATGCCGGCGATACCGTTATCCGTATGGCACCGGTCTATGACAGCAATGGTCTGCCGGATTGGGACAGTGTCAGAAGCTGCTTCGATCGTGTGGAAGCCCTGATCTCCGAGGGCCGTGCCAAAGCAATCTGGACTGTCACCGGCGGCGGTATTGCTGAGGGTATTGCCAAAATGTGCTTTGGCAACCATATCGGCTTTGAGTTTACTCAAACCTTGCCCGAACAGATTTTGTTTGCTCCCTTCACCGGCTCCTTCCTCATCGAGCTGAACGGTCCTGCCAAAGCCGATGAAGAAGTCATCGGCCGCACCACCGAGCATTATAAGATCTTCAGTGATTCCTATACCATCAGTCTGGATACGCTCCAGAAAGCTTGGGAAGGCAAGCTGGAATCGGTATTCCCCTGCCGTATCAAAACCGAATTTGCTACCATTGAAGCCTATTCCTTTGAGGCAGAACGCCGCGCAGCTTCCAAGATCAAATATGCCAAGCCTCGTGTGCTGATTCCTGTGTTCCCCGGCACCAACTGTGAATATGATACCGCTCGTGCCTTTGCCCGTGCAGGTGCCGAGCCGGAAGTGCTGGTCATCCGCAATCTGTCTGCTGCTGCCATCGAAGAATCCGTAGAAGCAGCGGTCAAAGCCATCTCCAATGCACAGATGATCATGCTGCCCGGCGGCTTCTCCGGTGGCGATGAGCCCGATGGCTCCGGTAAATTCATTACCGCATTCTTCCGCAATCCCAGAGTGGCTGAGGCGGTTCATAAGCTGCTTCAGCAGCGTGATGGTCTGATGCTGGGTATCTGCAACGGCTTCCAGGCATTGGTCAAGCTGGGCCTGGTACCCTATGGTGAGATCACCGAAATGAGCGATAATTCCCCTACATTGACCTTCAACACCATTGCCCGTCACCAAAGCATGATGGTCACAACGAGAATTGCTTCCAACAAATCTCCTTGGCTTGCAGCCTGCAATCCGGATGATCTGCACACGGTTGCGATTTCTCACGGCGAGGGACGCTTCATTGCTCCTGCATCTTTGCTGCGCCGTATGGCAAACAATGGCCAGATTGCTACGCAATATGTGGATCTTTCGGGTCGTCCCACAATGGATATCCGCTTCAATCCCAACAGCTCCGTCGATGCCATTGAGGGTATTACCTCTCCGGATGGCAGAGTGCTGGGCAAGATGGGTCACAGCGAGCGTATGGGCACACAGGTCTGCAAGAATGTACCCGGCGAAAAGGATCAGAAGATCTTTGAAAGCGGTGTGCGCTATTTCGCAGATTGATCCCCTTCCCACGATCATAAAAAAACAAACAGCCGCTTCCGAGTATGCTTCGGAGGCGGCTGTTGCCTTTATCATATGGCTGCGCTTTCTTTCAAATACCATAACAGCAATGTCCGGTCAGTGCGGCTTCGATCCGCAGCAGACGATTGTATTTTGCTGTACGATCGCAACGGCATGGCGCACCGGTCTTGATCTGCCCTGTGTGCAGACCCACTGCCAGATCTGCAATGGTCGTATCCTCTGTCTCTCCGGAACGATGGGATAGAATCGCACGATATCCTGCTCGTTGCGCCGTTTGCACTGCTGCAATGGTCTCGGTCAGTGTGCCAATCTGATTGGGCTTGATCAGAATGGCATTGGCAGCCTTGGCACGAATGCCTTTTTCCAATCGCTTTGTATTGGTTACAAACAGATCATCCCCTACCAGCTGTACACGTTCTCCCATACGATCGGTCAGTGCAGTCCAGCCGTTCCAATCCTCCTCTGCCAACGGATCCTCCACAGAATCAATGGGATATTTGCTGCACAGCGTATCCCAATAGGCGATCAGCTCCGCAGCCGTATATTGCTTTCCGCGCTTCGGAAGCCGATATACACCATCCCGATACCACTCCGAGGATGCCGCATCCAATGTCAGCCGCACCTGTGCCGTGGTATAGCCTGCCGATTCCACAGCTTCCAGAATACAGCAGATGGCTTCTTCATCCGAAGGCAGATCCGGTGCAAAGCCGCCTTCATCGCCCACAGCGGTGGAAAGTCCTTTGGCTTTGAGCAAGCGGCCCAATGCATGATAAATCTCGGCACCCATGCGCAGACCCTCTGCAAAGGATTCGGCACCGACAGGCTGGATCATAAACTCCTGGATATCAATATTATTGCCGGCATGTGCGCCGCCATTGAGAATATTCATCATAGGAACCGGCAGCCGATTGGCACTTGCGCCACCCACATATCGATACAAAGGCAGATGCAGCTGCATCGCTGCGGCTCGTGCTGCTGCCAGAGACACTGCCAGAATGGCATTGGCACCAAGCTTTTCCTTCTGCGCTGTACCATCCAATGCACAAAGCAGCCGATCAATCTTTCCCTGTTCCGATGCCGATATGCCGCATAACTGCGGTGCAATCACCTCACGGATATTGCGCACGGCTTTCTGCACGCCTTTTCCGTCATATCGATGGGAATTGCCATCCCGAAGCTCCGTGGCTTCAAATTGTCCCGTGGAGGCTCCTGACGGTACCGAGGCTGCACCCACAGCACCGCCTTCACACAGCACTTCGGCACGTACTGTCGGCATACCTCTTGAATCCAACACTTCATAGGCATCGACAGCCGCAATCTTCAGCCCATGCATACATTCTCACCTCCCGCACAGGTATAGGGCGCACAGGACTGCCGGATAAAGTATCCCTGCACAGCGCCGCATACAGGACAATGTGTAGGTGCACCGCTGCCCTCATGAATATGACCGCAATGCAGACAAAGCCATGCACCATTCTCCTCACCGGAGAATAACCGTTCCTCCAGCATCAGTTTGGCAAACATCGCAAACCGATCGGCATGACTGCGCTCAATTGCTGCAATGCTGCGGAACAAAAAAGCCTCCCGTTCATACCCTTCCGAAGCAGCAATTCTTGCAAATTCGGGATAAACCGGATCAAACTCCTCCAGTTCATTCTGTCTTGCCGTATCCAGCAGCGCCTGCAGATCCTTCACAGGATCCACCGGATATCCGCCCTGAATTTCCACATTGGTCACACCATGCTTTTGCAGACAACTGAAGAATTGTTCTGCATGCGTCAGCTCCTGTTGGGCAGTAAACAGAAACACCTGTTCCAGCACCGGATATTGCTGTTCTCTAGCCGCTTTTGCCGCCAGCGTATAGCGATTACGTGCCTGACTTTCTCCTGCAAATGCCCGCATCAGATTGATACAGGTCTGTGAATTCTGGAATGTCATAGATACCTCCCACATAAAAGATGAAGGTATCTTTCCCCAAAATCTGCAAATTATGCAATTGGTTTTTGCAGCGAAATTTCCTCTGAAAAATAAAAGACGCTTTCGGTTATAAACCGAAAGCGTCAAGCTATCCCTCAATTTGTTCCGGAGCCATTATGCACTCAGAACATACATGCAATCATAGTCAGCGTCGAAACCAGCGCTGCAACAGACCAACAAAGTACAGCGCGATACCGTTGCAATGTTTGCATTGTGTTGCGGATCGTCTTCATAGACATCCACCTCCCCCAAAATGAATCGCTATTTCATCTTTTATGGTACAGGCTGATACCCGTGATATCGCCTCACCTCTCTCTAGCAATATCATACCATAGTATTCCACTTATTGTCAACCCCTCTGGATTAATTTTTACAGAAATTACAAAAGGTAATATTATATCAATGGATCCATTGTGCATTTTTCGACAATTTCCGCCAACGTCCATCAACAAGAAGACACGTATATACGACGTTTTACGAGCTTATTTAACAATAATCTTTAACCAAATGCGGCATTCTCGTTTGGAACTGCCGCTTGGGATTACGCTGCTCCGAAATAGCAATATTGTCACACTTTTTGAAGACATCAAAAGAACCCCTGCCCACCGGACAGAGGTTCTTGCACATCAACTTTGCTTATGCTTCTTCGGATTCCTTTGCGGCAAAACGAGCAGCCTGCATCATAATTGCACACTCCAAACGCTTCTGCTGCAGCTTGCAGGAGATGCCATAAGGCTTCAGAATATCGCCTGCATAGAGATAGTTGTTGGCATTACAGCCGCCGCTGCAATAGAATTTTGCCCAGCACTCACGGCACTCCGGCTTATTGCCCACATGAGCAGCCGCAAATTTCGCTTTCATCTCCGTATCAAAGGAGCCATCCACCAAGCTGCCCATACGATAGCCCTCCACGCCGACAAACTGATGGCAAGGATAGATATCGCCCTCAGGCGTAATGGCAACGTAATCATTGCCGCAGCCGCAGCCGCGCAGACGCTTAATGGCGCAAGGACCGTTGTTCAGATCAATGGAAAAATGGAAGAAATTAAACTTTCCGCCTTTTTTCTCGTTTTCGAGCATACGATTTGCCAATGTTTCATACTCAGCAGCGATGGCAGAAAGCTCCGCCTCGGTCAAGGCATAGGGCATATCGGCAGCCGCCACCACAGGCTCCACCGAGATCTGATCAAAGCCCTGCTCATAAAGATGGAACACATCCTCAGAAAAATCAAGATTATACTTGGTAAAGGTTCCGCGTACATAATAATCTTTGGTTCCGCGAAGAGATACCATTTTTCGGAATTTCGGCAGAATATGATCATAGGAGCCTGTCCCATTGGGGCAGGGACGCATTTTATCATGTACTTCTTTTCTGCCATCAATGGAAAGCACAACATTGCTCATTTCTTCATTGAGATACTCAATTTTCTCATCATCCAGCAGCATACCGTTGGTGGTCATGGTAAAGCGGAAGCGTTTGCCGATCTGCTTTTCCATGCTGCGTGCATAGGCAACGATCTCTTTGACGGCATTCCAGCTCATCAACGGCTCACCGCCGAAGAAATCCACCTCAAGATTCACACGATCGCCGGAATTGGCAACCAGAAAATCAATGGCTTTTTTTCCCATTTCGGCATCCATGAGCTTTCTGCCCACACCGAAATCACCGGTGGCAGCAAAGCAATAAGCGCAGCGCAAATTGCAGTCATGAGAAACATGCAGACACAATGCCTTGATCGGAGAAGGCACCGATACTGCACTATATTGTGTAAAGGTATCCTCAGAGAACAGCACACCTGCCTCAGAAAGCTCCACGATCTCGCTGTAGCAAGCTTTCAGCTCCTCGATATCATAGGTATCTGCAAGGGCGGCAAGCGCCTGGGCAGGACATTCTGCGGCAAAGGGCGGTGCAATATAGTCCAATAGCGCATAGGTCATTTCGTCCACCAGATGGACACCGCCGCTATTGACATCCAGAACAATATTGAACCCATTCAATTGGTATTTATGGATCATCTTCAAGCATCCTTTCAATAAAAAGCGCAAAAGGGACAAAGAATGTCCCTTTTGCATTGGATTCCGGTAATAAAAGCTGCCTTATGATGTACAATCAGTCGCGCTCGCACTTCTGGTTGGCAACAGTGCAAGAGGTCTTGCAGGCAGACTGACAGGAAGCCTGGCACTTGCCGCAGCCGCCCTTCTTAGCGGTAGCAGCCAGCTGAGCCTTGTTAATGGTCTTGATATGCTTCATGGTTTCTCCTCCATTCTTAGCGTAAGTATATGTTCAGTATATCACAAAAGCCATATCTTTTCAAGCATTTTTCCCCTTTTTTCGATTTTTGGGCGTTTTTCACAATCCGCAAGAGGATACCATGTTTCCTGATATGCAGATTTACGGTCTTGATTCCACGTTTTTGGGGTGATAATATCGTTGTTTTTGGGTCCGATCCGCCAGAGCCATCAGCTTTTGTTTATGATGGAGCATCCGATGGGATCGTTTTCCTGCAATCGGAGCACTGCCATTGACTCCCAGCACGCCGCCCACCATACCGGCAGGCAGCGTAAATAGCAGCAGCAGCGGAATCCCCACTGATTGCGTGACCACCATTGCAAACAGCAGCCACAGCGTTGTCACAACTGCGCCGCACAGAAGCCCCCATCGCAGACCATGCCGCCGCAGTCGTTTCCCGGCAAACCATCCGGCATAAAAACAACCTGCCATCAGTGCCAGAGTGCCCAGTACACCATAACCCCATGCCGGCAGATCCATTACCGTGGCAAGCAATGCACCGCATACCATCCCCAATACGGAAATCGGTATCCCGATCAACAAAACCGCTTCCTGAAGCACGCGCATCCGATCACCTCCTGCTGCAATCTATGCAGCGGCAAGGCACGATAGAACAGCTCGTTTGCTCTGAAAACAAAAGAAAAGCTGCCTTCGACCAACGTCAAAAGCAGCTTTCTATGGTAAATCATCGGAAGAAATCTTTCGATTATGCCTTCATATCAGCATTCACAGCATCAAATTCCTCTGTGATTTCCTTATCGGGAGCAGCGGTCAGCAAAGAAACAGCAATGATGCATACCAGTGCAACCAAGAATGCCGGCAGCAGCTCATAGATGCCCCAGATACCGCCGATCGGCGCAATGAGGAACTTCCAGACAAAGACCATCACACCACCGGAAACCATACCTGCCAAAGCGCCCCACTTGTTGGAACGCTTCCAGAACAGCGCACAAAGCATCACCGGACCAAAGGTTGCACCGAAGCCTGCCCACGCAAAGGATACCACACGGAACACAGAGCTGTCGGGATTCCAAGCAATGATCACACCCAGCACGGCAATTCCCACAAGCACCAGACGCGCAACCAGCATAGAAACCTTCTGGGTCATCTTGATCTTAAACACATTGCTCAACAGGTTCTCGGACATACTGGAGGATGCCGCCAGAAGCTGAGAATCCGAAGTGGACATGGTAGAAGCCAGAATACCTGCAAAAATCAGACCTGCAAGGATTGCAAAGAATACGCCGTTTTTGCTCAGCAGATTTGCGATTACCATAACAACAGTCTCTGCCTCGGAGCTGGTGTTCAATTCGCCGATTGTGCCCTTTGCAGAAAGTGCGTTGCCAATAAATCCGATCAATACCGCAGCAGCCATGGAAAGTACAACCCAGACCGTTGCAATGCGGCGAGAGGTTTTGATCTTCTTTTCATCCTCGATTGCCATAAAGCGCAGCAGAATATGGGGCATACCAAAATAGCCCAGACCCCATGCCATAGTAGAAGCAATGGGCAGTCATCCAAAAGGCGTACTCTCGCCGCCGGCGGGATTGTGCAGGGCATTCAGCGACAGATAATCCTTCAGACCCTCTGCATTCTCCATGACCACCTGCATGCCGCCTGCTTTGGAAACGCCAAAGACAATCAACACGACCAGAGCAAATGTCATAATGATGCTCTGAATCAGATCCGTGGTGCTGGCAGCAAGGAAACCGCCAATGCTGGTATAGGCAATGATAATGATTGCGCTCATAATCATTGCTGTATGGTATTCCATGCCAAACAGTGTGCCGAACAGCTTGCCGCAGGCAGAAAAGCCCGAAGCCGTATAGGGCACAAAGAAAATCAAGATGATGATTGCCGAAATCGCTTCAAGAATTTTCTTGTCATCCCGATAGCGGTTGGAGAAGAAATCCGGCAGCGTAATGGAATTCCGGCAGCGCTGTGAGTATAACCGCAGACGCTTGGCTACGATCAGCCAGTTGATGTAGGTACCCACTGCCAAACCGATGGCAGTCCAGCCTGCCTCGGCAGCACCGGTCAGAAATGCAACGCCCGGAAGGCCCATGAGCAGCCAGCTGCTCATATCGGAAGCCTCAGCACTCATGGCAGTCACGATGGGGCCGAGCTTACGGCCTCCTAAGTAAAAATCGCTGACATTTTTATTCTTGTGAGAATAATAAATACCAACGCCTACCATCACAAGCAGATACACAACGATGGTAACGAGCATACAGATCTTGCTATTGTCCATAATTGATGATGTATGAATTGATGAAAATTCATACGCCTCCTTTCTTAGATTTGCGAATTCCATGCAAAAATCCGCTGAAATGAACAAATACAAACTTTATTATACCAGAAGATTCCTCAAAGTGCAAGGGTTTTTGTCATATTTTTCTATATTTTTATCAAGAATACGCCTTTTCGTCCTCTGCGATCACCAAACAAAGACAGATGGTTAAAAACTGATTTTATCATTGACATTTCAATTGCCTGTGTGCTATAATATGGTATATTCATGTGCGCTTTCATAAAGCCACAAATATCCGACGAAAGAACCTGCGTTTTCACCCTTTTCGTGGCGCAGGCTTTTATTCATGAAAGGAGATTTCAAATGAAAAGAATGCTTCGTACTCTTACCGCTGCTACCATGGCACTGGTCCTGCTGACAGGCTGCAGCAGCAGCATCCCCGCCAACACCGTACACAACGCCGCCGATCTGGAAGGCAAAAAGATCGGTGTACAACTGGGCACCACGGGCGATGCTTATGCATCGGATGTCAAGGATGCCACTGTCGAAAAGTATAACAAGGGCGCCGATGCCGTACAGGCTCTGAAACAGGGCAAAATTGATGCCGTTATCATTGACAATGAACCGGCAAAGGTTTTTGTCTCCAAAAACGATGATCTGATGATTCTCAATGAAGTGTTTGTAGAGGAGCAGTATGCCATCGCCATCAAAAAGGGCAACAGCGAACTGACTGCCGCCATCAACGGCGCTCTGGCAGAGCTGAAGGCGGAAGGCACCCTCGCCAATATCGAGAAGAACTGGATCGGCGATGACAAAGGCAAGACCCCCTATGTCACTCCCGAAGGCACCCAATATCCCAACGGCGAGCTTGTCATGGCAACCAACGCCGAATTCCCGCCCTATGAAAGCATCGAAAACGGCAATGTTGTCGGCTATGATGCGGATATGATGCGTGCCATCTGCGATAAGCTCGGCTATTCGCTGAAAATCGAAAACATGGAGTTCAACTCGATTATCGCTGCAGTGGATTCCGGCAAAGCCGATGTGGGCGCTGCCGGCATGACGGTGGATGAGGATCGTCTGAAAAACGTCGATTTCTCTGATCCTTACATCACCGCAACACAGGTGATTATCGTCCGCAAAAACTGACACCTCCCCGGCGCCCTGTTCCAAAGGGCCGAATCTGAACAGAACGGAAGTGGTTAAGCGCAATGCAGTTTCTTATGGAATTCAAAGAGGATCTGTATGCAAACTTCATCGAAGATCATCGTTGGAAATATCTTGTAAACGGTCTTGGCAATACGCTGATCATTACATTATTTGCCGTCATTTTCGGTATGCTGCTGGGATTCTTGCTGGCAGTCATCCGTGCAACACATGATAAAACCGGTAAGCTGCGCTTTTTGAATTTGATTGCCAAAATCTATCTCACAGTCATTCGCGGCACGCCGGTGGTGGTACAGCTTTTAATTATCTACTTTGTGATTTTCGGCTCGGTGGATATCAACAAAACATTGGTAGCAGTGTTGGCATTCGGTCTGAATTCTGCAGCTTATGTGGCGGAGATCGTCCGATCGGGCATTATGTCCATTGATCAAGGACAGTTTGAAGCCGGTGCCAGTCTGGGACTGAATTATCCCATGACAATGATCTATATCATTTTGCCGCAGGCGTTCAAGAACATCCTGCCGGCACTTGCCAACGAATTTATCGTGCTGCTCAAGGAAACCTCTGTGGCGGACTATATCGCCATTGAGGATCTGACCAAGGGCGGCGATATCATCCGCAGCCAGACCTATGAAGCGTTTTTGCCGTTGATTGCTGTTGCAGTGATCTATCTGGTATTGGTTATGTTCCTGACGCATCTGGTCTCCAAGCTGGAAAGGAGGTTGGCAGTCAATGATAAGCGTTAAGAAGCTCAATAAATCCTTCGGTGAGCTGCATATCCTCAAAGATCTGGATACTCAGATCGAACAGGGCGAAAAGGTCGTGATTGTAGGGCCCTCCGGTTCCGGCAAGAGTACCTTTCTGCGCTGCCTCAATCTGATGGAAACGCCTACTTCCGGCTCGATTTTCTTTGAAGGCACGGATATTACCAAAGCTTCCACCTCTGAAGTCAATCTGCTTCGCCGCAAAATGGGCATGGTATTTCAGCATTTCAATCTGTTTCCGCATCTCACCATCCGTAAGAATATCACACTGGCTCCGATCAAGCTGGGACTGATGTCCAAGGAAGAGGCAGATGCCAAAGCAAGCTCGCTGCTGCAGAAAGTCGGACTTGCCGATAAAGCAGAGCAATATCCCAACCAGCTTTCGGGCGGTCAAAAGCAGCGTATTGCCATTGCACGTGCACTGGCGATGAATCCTGCTGTAATGCTCTTTGATGAGCCTACCTCTGCACTGGATCCCGAAATGGTCGGAGAGGTGCTCAATTTGATGAAGGAGCTTGCTGAGGATGGTATGACTATGATTGTAGTAACCCATGAAATGGGCTTTGCAAAAGAAGTTGCCTCACGTGTGATGTTTATGTCGGATGGCATGATCTTAGAGGAGGCACCTCCGAAAGCATTCTTTGAAAATCCGCAGAATCCTCGCTTGCAGGAGTTCCTTTCCAAGGTTCTGTAATATGGCACTGCATACTGTATTGTTTTACGGCAATCAGGCTCCTGCTTTTGCTGATGCCGCTTTGATTCGCAGGACTGTATTCCTGCAGGAGCAAGGCTTTTCCGAAGATTTTGATGCAACGGATGCTGTGGCATGGCATGCCGTGATCTATGAAGATCAAACGCCTCTTGCCACCGGAAGATTGTTTTCCGAGTCGCAGCAGGTCTATCATATCGGCAGAGTCGCTGTGCAGCAATCCGCACGCAAGCAAGGCATCGGTGCTGCGCTCATGCTGGCGCTGGAACAAAAAGCTGCCTCGCTGGGCGCAAATACAATCGTATTAGGAGCACAAACACAAGCCGCAGGGTTTTATCGCTCCATTGGCTACATAGCCTATGGAACGCCATTTTACGAAGAGCATTGTGAGCATATCTCCATGCAAAAACAGCTATAATCCAAAAAAACGCCCCTGCACCCATATCCGCCGTTCGGATTCGGTGCAGGGGTTATTTTTCTGTTTTTCATCCCAACACAAAAAGTAAACCGGCAGAAGCGCTCAAAGAACCTCTGCCGGTAAAATGTGTATCAAAGAATATGCTGCCGTTCAGCTTCGATCAAGTGGATGTACGTAAAGCGCCCATCAAAGCAAAAAGGCTGCCGTAGAAGATGACCACGAGAACAATAGAAATCAAATACATGATCAGATAATACCGCGCAAAATTCTTGACATTGACATTGGTATCACTGCCAAAGGCATACATAAACATCATAATCAAGCCAACGATCGGAATGGCAAACAATAGATTATATCCGAAATATCCCATGGGAGAAATCGGCTTGTGATCCATCGGAATCTGTAGTTGTACAGGCATTTGCTGAGGCATTTGCTGAGGCATTTGCTGCATGTGCGGCATTGGCTGCGACATATTGATACCGGTCGGCTGACCGCAATAGTTACAATGCACTGTTTGATCGGCGAGCTGTGCGCCACAATTTGGACAAATCATTTTAGATCTTCCTCCATTTGTCATATTTTGTCGCATCATGCAACAGTATTATCATATCACGTTTTCCGCAAACTGTCAATGGGATTTCACGAATTCTCCTATCATTTCCAAATTTCAAAGCACACATCGGCTCCCGCAGCCGCTGATTCTTGACCGTCACGACATCAATCGGGCATCAAAAAAAGACTTGCTGCAAGGTAAAAACCCTGTAAGCAAGTCTTTTTCTCGATAAAATAATTATCTCTTGGAGAACTGAGGAGCACGACGTGCGGCCTTGAGACCGTACTTCTTTCTCTCCTTCATTCTGGGGTCACGAGTCAAGAATCCGGCCTTTTTGAGAGCAGGACGCAGCTCAGCATCGAACTGAAGCAGAGCACGTGCAACACCATGACGGATTGCACCGGCCTGACCGGTCACACCACCGCCTGCAACAGTGCAGACGATATCGAACTGATCAGCAGTGCCGGTGAGAGCCACAGGCTGACGCACGATCAGCTTGAGCGTCTCGAGACCAAAATAGTCATCAATGCTTCTGCCATTGATGGTAACATTGCCGGAGCCCGGATACAGACGGACTCTTGCAACGGAATGCTTTCTTCTGCCGGTGCCGTAGAACGACTTCAGCTTAGACTGATAAGATACAGTTTCACTCATTGCAGAATCCCTCCTTACAGCTGATACATTTCAGGCTTCTGAGCCTGATTCTTGTGATCTGCTCCAGCATACACACGCAGGCGCTTCATAGAAGCTCTGCCGATAACGTTATCCTTGAGCATGCCCTTAACAGCAATATACATTGCGTGATCAGGGCGCTTCTCCATCAGTTCACGATAGGAGACCTTTTTCAGGTGGCCGATCCAGCCGGTGTGCCAGATCTCGAACTTCTGATCCAGCTTCTTACCGGTCAGAACAGCCTTGCCGCAGTTGATGATGATTACGTGATCGCCGCAATCGACATTGGGGGTGAAATCCGGCTTATGCTTGCCGCGGAGAATTGTAGCAGCCTTAGCAGCAACACGACCAAGAGGCTGGCCTGCTGCGTCAAGGATATACCATTTCCGGTTGATTTCGCCAACCTTCGGGATGGTTGTTGACATAATAACTTCCTCCATAAAATTTAGGTTTCCGGAGCTTTGACGGAATCCGGCACAAAACCGCATACCACGCCTCTATTCCGGCAGTGCAAGAATTATTATACACTATTTTCCCGAGCCTGTCAACTGTCAAATTGCCGAATTTTCAAAATACGGCCATCATTCTTCCATATTCTCTTGTATTCTCTCGTATTCTCTCTGATTCTCGGAGTTCATTTCACTTTTTTGTACATCAAAGAACGGCACTGCCAAAAAACATGGGGAGAAACCCGGTTTCTCCCCTGATTATTCGTCAGATTGCACAACGGCTCAGTCCAGCTTTTCATACTCATGACGCTTTGGACGGCCCATCAGCTTACCCAACGCCATATTGATATCGCCGTTTTCATACAGCACCGCATAGAGCTGCTCGGTGATGGGCATTTCCACGCCGTATTTCTTTGCCAGACCATAAGCAGTACGACAGCAATAATAGCCTTCCACCGTACCTACTTGCCGAACCGCCTCATCAGGAGCCACACCTTGCCCGATGAGAATACCGGCTCTGCGATTGCGGCTATGCATACTGGTGCAGGTCACAATCAGATCGCCAAGACCGGTTAAACCGGCAAAGGTTTCGGTTTTCGAGCCCAAAGCGACACCGAGTCTTGCAATTTCATGCAATCCTCTGGTCATCAATGCAGCTTTGGTATTATCGCCATAGCCCAGACCATCGTTGATGCCGGCACAAAGAGCGATCACATTTTTCAGCGCACCACCCAGCTCACAGCCGGTGACATCCTCATTGATATACACACGAAACCGAGGTGTACTGAGCCATTCCTGCACATAGTAGGCGGCAGCAGCGCTCTTGGAAGCTGCAACCACAGAAGTTGGAATCTCTCGTGCCACCTCCTCGGCATGACAAGGACCGGTCAGCACCACATAAGCAGCCTGAGGAATTTCCTCAGCGAACACTGTGCTCATCAGCTTCAGCGTACCTTCTTCAATCCCCTTGCCCGCATTGCAGACAATGGTACCGGGCTTAATATAGGGTGCTGCACGCCGTGCTGTCTCCCGCACGAATGCCGAGGGAATGACAAACAACACCATATCACTGCCCTCAATCACAGAGATATCAGCGGACAGATTGATTTCTTTGGGGATCTTCACACCGGGAAGCTTTACTTTCTGCTCTCCGTCACGACGAATTGCTTCAATCTCCTCGGGCAGAGCACTCCATAATGTAACCTGATGCCCCATACTATGCAGCAGGATTGCCAGTGCACTGCCAAATCCGCCGCCCAAAACAGTAATCGCAGCCATGTACTCAGCACCTTTCCAATGTTAATGCTATTTTTCGGAATCTTTCGGTTTGGGATCACCGATTCTGCGCTCGGTTCCCGCCTTCAGACGTTTGATATTCTCATGATGACAGCTGACAATCATGGCAGCCATTACCGCTACGATTGCCGTATACAACAGCGCCATACCCATATCGGTACCGCGCAAAAAGATCTCCAGCAAGAAGGTAGTGGGGATGACGCAGAGCGTTGCCACAATGGACGATAGCGAAACATATTTTGTCCGCCACAGCATCAATCCGAAAATCGACATAAGAATCAAAAAGGTCAGAGGATTGATCACGAGGAACACACTGACACCAACCAGAACGCCTTTTCCGCCATGGAATTTATGATAGATCGGCTTCATATGTCCTAAAATGGCGAATGCGGCAGCAAGAAATCCCAGCCAGCGATAATCATTTCCGCCGCCATCCTCAATGGGTGCCCAGCCCAGTAGGTTACTGAGCAGCAATGTCAAAGCAATGGCAGCCGCACCCTTTCCAAGATCAATGATGAGTGTAACGATACCGCAGCCCTTGCCAAAGCAGCGAATGGTATTGGTGAGACCTGCATTTTTACTGCCGTAATCACGAATATCCACACCCTTGAACACACGAACAGTCAAAATGGCACCATTGATACTGCCAATCAAATAGCCGCATAGCGCAGCCAGCAGCGCAGCCAGCACATAGCCAAGGGGCTGCATAACCAAAAGTTCCTTCATAAAAAAACAGGAGCCTCATTTCCTTAAAAATAACCGGATTGCACGTTTCAGCGCAATACAGCGGCAGATTTATGATTTGGTACCCTTATCATTGCCACGTTCCCGGATAATAAACCGCACAGGTGTACCGACGAGCCCAAAGGTTTCACGAAGCTGGTTTTCCAGATAGCGCTGATAGGAAAAATGAAACAGATCCGCACGATTGACAAAAAATACAAAAGTAGGCGGCTGTGTACTTGCTTGCGTCATATAATAGATTTTCAGACGTCTGCCCTTATCGGTAGGCGGCTGCACACGAGCCGTTGCATATGCCAGCACATCATTGAGCTTACCGGTGGTAATCCGCATTGCATGATTGGCTGCCACAGTACGAATCATCGAAAACAGCTGCTGCACACGCTGACCCGTTTTGGCACTGATGAACAAAAAGGGCGCATAGCTCATAAAGCTGAAATCATGCTCCAGCTTTTTGGTGAACTCCTGCATGGTTTTGCCGTCCTTTTCGATCAGATCCCATTTATTGACCACCACAATACAAGCCTTGCCCTGCTGATGGGCATAGCCTGCTACCTTACTGTCCTGTTCGGTATAGCCGGTTGTGGCATCGATCAGGATAATACAGACCTCCGCGCGATCCACCGCCATATAGGCACGCAGCACGCTGTAATGCTCCACCGCATCGGTCACCTTTGCCTTTTTTCGGATGCCTGCTGTATCAATAAACAGATATTTTCCGTCCTCTCGATCCACAGGCAGATCAATGGCATCACGGGTTGTACCAGCCATATCGGCAACAATACTGCGCTCCTCGCCGGCGATATAATTGACCAGACTGGATTTTCCCACATTGGGTTTCCCGATAACCGCCACGGCAATCCGATCCTCTTCCTCCTCGACATCTGCGGAGGAATCCAAAGATGCAAGTACCGCATCCAGCAGATCGCCGGTACCGGAGCCATGCAGCGAAGACACCGCATACGGATCGCCCAAGCCAAGATTATAAAACTCATAGAATTCCATTGGCGGTTCTCCGATGCTGTCGCATTTATTCACGCACAGCACGATAGGCTTTCCGGATTTTTGCAGCATTTCCGCCACAGCAATATCATTTGCGGTAACACCGGCACGCACATCGGTCACCAGAATGATTACCTCGGCACGTTCAATGGCAAGCTCAGCCTGTCTGCGCATCTGTGCCAGCAAGGTATCATCGGTTTTCGGCTCAATACCGCCGGTATCCACCAGCATAAAGGCGCGGCCGCACCATTCACAGCGTGCATAGATACGGTCACGGGTCACACCCGGCGTATCCTCGACAATGGAAAGGCGCTGTCCCACCAGCTTATTAAACAGGGTAGATTTTCCCACATTCGGGCGACCCACCACAGCTACAATCG
>JAFXJT010000011.1 GCA_017532085.1 Oscillospiraceae bacterium
AAATCGTCTTCCTCATTTGGTTTTCGACTTCAACATCATATTCAGTGCATCTTCCAATTTCCCAAAGAGCAAAATCGTACTTTGTTCCATTACATCGTAAATCTCCAATTTTCCATGCTTTTTCAGGAGTGAGACCTAAAAATTCAGAAACATCGTCGGGATTAAAATTTCCAACTATCTTAAAATATGTATAGCAATTATTTCGAGTATTCATTAACCCCTCCACAAAATTCCAATGATTCAGTCTGTTCGATTTCCTGTATTATACCATATCCCACCACGATTTTCAAGATATGCACCTGAAAAAGGCGTCCGTGACAACGATATGGTTTATCATGAAACAGGTATGGAAAACTTGATAAAATGTTGTGCTGCTCCTGCTTATGCCTTCCCCTGCTCCCCCAGCGCTCCGCCCACGGCGACGCAATCCAGCAGCTGTTTTTTGATTCTCCTGCAAGGAATGACAAAGCGCAATGTCTGCTCCGCTGTAGTCAAATGGAATCTGCAAGAAAAATCGCTCAGATCGGTTCGGTTTTTTTCGGGGAAACCGCAAATATTATCTTGCGTTTTCCAAATATTAGTGGTATACTGAATAGGAATATCCAGTCCTCGGATCATATGTACAGAGAAAGGATCAAATCGAATATGAAAAAGCTGGTTTCCTACCTTACAGCGACATCTCTGGTATTTTCCTGGTTCTCGTTTCCGGTATTGGCAGAGGATCCTGCAGACACCGATACCCCGGCAGGCCCCACGCTCGAAGAACGAGTTGCAGAGGGCGTGGCAAATTACGAACATGGCTTAGAAATTCTGGATAAAGCAAAAGACATATCCAAAGACGATACCATAGCACTGTGGGATGCATACTTATCGGAGTATGAAGAGTTGCTTGCTGCACTCGCCAAAGTCGATGAAGCACAGGATTATCTGCTGGAGGTCGCTTCGACAGCTTCAACATCTGAGTCTTCCACAACCACTACAACCCAGCAACCGGTTGAGTATGAGGGCGTCGGAACCGGCGAGATTCCGAAAGAGCACATATCCGAAAGCTTATATCATGCGGTCAAGGATGCTATGCCGGAAAAAGACTGGGAAGATATGGACTTAGAGGGCGAAAATTATCGCCTGTATTTTATCGACGGCCAACTCATTGTCATGACAGAGTTCCTCATTGAAATCTGCGAAGGCGAGCAGAAAACAATCACGGATATTGCAATTATGAAAAATGAGGATTCCGCGTCCATTTACGAGGCCATCGATACCACCAACCGATTGTTGAATGCCCTTGAAAACTTGATCGATTTGTACACGGCGGATGATGTCACCGAGCATGTTGTGGACAAAATAAAAGAAGATGTCTCAGGTGCATTAGAAGGCGCAGCAACGCAAGCTGTTACAGCCGGATTGCTGTATCCTGCGAAGAAAACTGTGGAGCAGCTCTACAACGTATTTTTCGCCATGAACGAACGTAATCGTGAACTCTTGGAAATTGAAGCGGAAATGACCGCAGAGGGACTTTGGAATGTGATCCCAGAAGAAGCGGATATTCCGAAAGATAACACATCTTCGGGAAGTGACGATTCCGACAATACAACAATAACGGGTGATGGCAATCCTGAAGCAGCCGCCCCCACACCGCAGTTGCCGCAGCTGTTTTATAATCTCGGCTCGGGCGATGACACTTACCATTGTTACGATAAGGAAAATCCTGTCTTTGCAATCATTGCCGAAACAGGAAAGGGTCAGTCGGGAAATGATATCATTTCTTTTGCATACGACCTCTCCCCGGATGCTGTTCAGTTTGTCAGAAACGGCGGAGATTTATACATCAATGATATGGAGCATGAAGTATATATTCTGATTCCCTATCAATTCTCTGACGAAGGGAAACGAATTGAAACCCTTCAGTTTCAGGATGGCACCACGCTGTCTTATGATGAGATTTGCGACATTGCCAATGTACAAATTGGCACAGAATCAGAAGACTCCATCAACGGATATCCCCAGGTCAACCATATGTTTGGTCTTGCCGGAAGCGATACACTGTACGGCAGCAGCAGCTCTGATGATTTGTTCGGATTTGACGGCGATGATATTCTGACACTTGATGACAGCAGTCTGGGTAAGCTGTTCGGCGTTAGCGGTAATAATTTTGCCTACGGAATGGATGGTCATGACACCATTATCCTCGGCAATGGCGATGACTTCATCTGTGGCGGAAAAGGCAACGACATCATCCATAGCGGCAGCGGCAGTGACATCATTTACTACGCGTTGGGCGACGGAAATGATGTATTCGATGATACAACCGGCAGATATACTTACCCTTATGAAGGCTATGATGTACTGTGGCTGAGCGAAGGCATCCTGCCTGATGAAGTCCATGTCACGCTTTCCGAGGATACGTATACATTTATTCTGCACATCATGAAATCCGGTGAAACGATCTCATTGCCGGGCAACACCTATTCCGGCGTAACCCCTGTATTCCCCATCGAGGAAATCCATTTCATGGACGGCACAACATGGGACAGACTTGAACTGCTCGAACAAGCACGGATACTCTATGGTACAGACGACGATGATGAACTGGCGGCACGTGTTGCCACCGGTGTCACCCTCTACGGCGGTAAGGGCAACGATACACTGTACGGACACGACGGCAACGATTTCTTCTACGGCAGCACCGGAGATGATTATCTGCGCGGCAGTGATGGCGATGATACTTTCTATTATGAGCTGGGCGATGGCAATGACACCATTGATATGGGAAACGGAAAATCAAGGTATCCGCAGGGCGGTCATAATGTGCTTTGTTTAGGCGAGGGAATTCTGCCCGAAGAAGTGGTGGTAGAGCGTTCGTATGATAATTATTCATACACCCTCTGGATTACAAAGACCAATGAATCAATCACTATGACGGGCAATGTCATTTCCGGTTTTACCAATTATTTTCCGATCAAGGAAATCTGTTTTGCGGACGGAACAATCTGGCTGCTCACAGATCTGGAAAACAGATATGTCAAGTGGATTCGTGGTACAGACGGCAATGACACGCTGAAGGATTCCGCGGATAATGACACGTTGTACTGCGGAAAAGGCAATGACCGGATCGCCGGCGGTGAGGGCGATGACCTTTATATCTACGAGCTGGGAGACGGACGCGATTGGATCCGGGACAACTCAATTTGGGGAAATGGTCATAACACATTGCGCTTTGGTGAAGGAATCACAGCAGAAGATTTGTATATCGAAACCGTAAAGATTCAATCGGAGAAATTCAGCAAACTGTATGTCAAAGACCGTGCGTCTTTTGTAGAGCTTCGCGGCATCGCAGACCTTGCCTTTGCAGATGGAACGATGATGACAGTATCGGAAGCGGCAGATATGTTGAAACCTGCTGCAGAGCTGACCTCGGCATTGACAGGAGATCTGAGCTGTGACGGAAAGCTGACGGTCGATGATATCCAGCTCTTTTTGGAGCATCTTACAAGTGAAAGCGCACTCAGCTATTGGGAGAATGCAGATCTGAATATGGACGGTGTACTGAATGCATTGGATCTGACCATGCTCAAGCAGCTGATATGTGCGGCGGATTCCTGATTGTGATGCTTACGGGATATGCAATCGGGATTCATGCTGCAATGCAGCACCTGATATGAATGCAAAAGCCGAAGCCTTCACAGGTGCACCGAACCAGTAAAAACCGACAGTGACAAAAAGCACCTCCTATGGTATCATAGAAACCATAGGAGGTGCTTTATTATGGCAAGAACATATCAGCAGATCTCGGAAGGAAAAGGTAAGTAACGCGCAGAAAATATGCACCCCGGAAGACAATTCCGGCGGTGCATATTTTTTGTAATTACCCCTATGTATGCGAAAATAATATGTGCACAAATGCCGACATTGGATAATCCAAGCGGACGAAAGCATCTTCTGTTCTAAACCTCCCACACTCTGCATATGCATAACCAAGATTGATTTTACAAACGAGGTGGTTTATCATGAAACAGATATGGAAAAAAATACGAAAAAACACGATGCTTGTGTTGCTGATGCTGGGCCTTTGCGGCATCGGTATCCGCATTGCGCTGACCAATGCCGTCCCCTACTCCCCTGATGCTCTGCCTACGGTGGCGCAATCCAACAGCAAAGATCTGATTTTTGTTCTGGATGCAGGGCATGGCGGCATGGATGGCGGCTGCTCCACCGCTGACGGTGTACCCGAAAAAGGGATCAATCTGAATATTATGCTGAATCTTCGTGAGCTGCTTGAGGCAATGGGCTATCCTGTGATTGTCACACGAGACAGTGATCGCTCTATTCATGACAAAGGCATTGAAGGAATTGCCAATCAAAAAAGCTCGGATATGGATAATCGACTTGCAGTGTTTAACCAATATGAGAATGCTGTTTGTATTTCAATTCATCAGAATCAGTTTACCGATCCGCAGTACAGCGGCGCTCAAATGTTTTATTCCGATACGAATCCAAACAGCGAAGGATTAGCACAACAGCTTCAAAATCAATTCCGCGAAATGTTACAACCCGAAAACCAACGGGAAATCAAATTATGCGGCACGGAACTGTTCCTTTGCTACTACTGCAAAAATCCAACTGTGATGGTAGAATGCGGTTTCTTATCCAATCCCGATGAAGCGGCGCTGCTTAAAACCACAGAGTATCAACAAAAAGTTGCTTTCACGATCTTCAGCGCACTCCAGCAATGGATCAGCACCCAAAAATAACTGCAAAACAATCAAAAAAGCTGTATTTGATGTCAATGATCAAATACAGCTTTTCTTATTTTTTATTGCCCATCCAGGAATCGACAGGCTGCCAATGCCGCTGTTGCACCATCGGCAGTTGCAGTTACAATCTGACGGATCGCTTTTGTACGGCAATCTCCTGCCACAAACAAGCCCGGTGTATCGGTCAGACAGCGTTCATCTGCAATCAGATAACCATAATCATCCAATGCTGCATAGGATGCAAATGCATCATTATCCGGCTGCTGTCCAATTGCCACAAACACACCATTTACAGCAAGCTGCTCCTGCAGCCCATTGTCATATTGGATTTCAATATGTTCCAGTGCGCTTTCTCCGCAAAGAGCTGTCACTTTGGCTTCGGTGATCACCTTGATATTGGCAATCTTCTCGATTCTTGCCTGCAAGATCCGCTCTCCTGTCAAGACCGGCAGATTCTGTACGATGGTGACCTGTTCACACAACTCAGAAAGCAAAATAGCATCCTGCAAAGCAGTATTGCCGCCTCCAATCACAGCCACCTTCTGCCCTCGGAAAAAGGCACCGTCACATACAGCACAATAGCAAACACCGGCACCCACCAGTCGTTCCTCATCCGGAAGACCAAGCACTCTATGCTTGGCACCGGTTGCCAGAATGACTGTCTTGCCTTGATACGCTGCATAATCTCCTTGTACAGTAAAGCCGTTTTCATCACGAGATATCCCTGTTACCGTATCCAGCTCCACATCAACATTCTGCGCTTGCACTTGGGATAACAACTGCTCTGCAAAGGCACTGCCGCTGATTTCCATTTGTGTAGGATAATTCTCAATTTTCGGAGAAAAGGTAATCTGGCCTCCAAAGTTTTCCTTTTCAATGACCAAAACACGCTTTTCTGCACGACCGGCATACAGGGCAGCGGTTAATCCCGCCGGCCCTGCGCCGATGATTACAATATCATACATCATGCCTGATTTTCTCCGCAATCCTGTGCCGATACGGCAGCTTGCTCTGTGAACCGACGGATATTGGATACATTAACGATTCGCTCAAAACCATCTTCCGATACCACTACCAGAGTCGGTGCTTGCTTGATCCCATATTTGGCAACCAGATCGGGAGACTCATCTGCCATAATCTTAGTAAAAGCAATCCCTGCCTTCTCTAAGAAGGTAACTGCCATACGGCAATTGGGACAGGTTGCTGTGGCAAACAGCAATACTGTACCGGCCGGATCAGCGGTTACGGATGCAGATGCCGCTTTCATGATGGGTGTCTCGGAAGGAACACCACTGCGAGTTAACTTGGAATTGGCAATATCATACACCTTGCGATCCAGATATTCTTGTGCCTTACCGTCATTGAAATTCTTCACAGGACGATAATAACCGGTAATACGGCTGTAAACCTCAGTAGCTGCGCCGCACTCAGGACAAGTTGGCTGCTCACCCTCCAGATAACCGTGATTACGGCATACCGAATAGGTAGGAGACAAGGTATAATAAGGCAGCTTATAATTCTCTGCGATTTTACGCACCAGCATTGCAGCAGCCTTCCAATCGGGCAGCTTTTCGCCAAGGAATGCGTGGAATACCGTACCGGATGTATAGCATGTCTGCAAATCATCCTGCACATCCAATGCTGTGAAGATATCGGCAGTGTAGCCAACAGGCAGATGCGAACTGTTGGTGTAATACGGCGTATCACCGGGCTTTGCCGCAGTAATGATATCGGGATAACGCTTGACATCATGCTTTGCCAGACGATAGGTTGTGGATTCGGCAGGCGTTGCTTCCAGATTGTACAGATCGCCATATTGCTCCTGATAATCGGAAAGGCGCTCACGCATATGATCCAATACCTGCTTGGTGAAAACTTGCGTTTCAAGATGTGTCAGATCCTTGCGGAGCCACTTGGCATTCAGACCCACTTCGTTCATACCGATCAAACCAATCGTGGAGAAGTGATTATCCAATGTGCCCAGATACCGTTTGGTATAAGGATACAGGCCCTCATTCAGCAGCCTCGTGATAATAGTACGCTTGATTTTCAGACTGCGGGCTGCAATATCCATCAGCTTATCCAGACGCTGATAGAAATCCTGCTCATTGTCTGCCAGATATGCAATACGAGGCATATTGATGGTAACAACACCCACAGAGCCGGTGCTTTCGCCACTGCCAAAGAAGCCGCCGGTCTTTTTACGCAGCTCACGCAGATCCAAGCGCAGACGGCAGCACATACTGCGCACATCACTGGGCTCCATATCACTATTGATATAGTTAGAGAAATACGGTGTACCGTATTTTGCGGTCATCTCAAACAGCAGACGGTTGTTTTCCGTATCCGACCAATCAAAATCACGGGTGATGGAATAGGTCGGAATGGGATATTGGAAGCCTCTGCCATGGGCATCGCCTTCGATCATGGTCTCGATGAACGCCTTATTGATCATGTCCATCTCGGCCTTACAATCCTTATACTTAAAGCCTGCAGGCTTGCCGCCGATAATGCAATCCAGCTCAGCCAGATCTGCCGGTACTGTCCAGTCCAGCGTAATATTGGAAAACGGTGCCTGCGTACCCCAACGAGACGGTGTATTGACACCGAAAATAAAGGACTCAATGCACTTCTTCACCTGATCATAGGAAAGGCCATCCGCCTTAACAAAAGGTGCCAGATAGGTATCAAAGGAAGAGAATGCCTGCGCACCTGCCCACTCATTCTGCATAATACCTAAGAAGTTCACCATCTGGTTGCAGAGCGTTGCCAGATGCTTTGCCGGTGCCGAGGTAATCTTGCCCTCAACGCCGCCAAGGCCCTCCTGAATCAGCTGCTTCAGAGACCATCCGGCACAATAACCGGTCAGCATGGAAAGATCATGGATATGCAGATCGGCATTGCGATGTGCATTGGCAATTTCATCATCATAAATCTCAGAGAGCCAATAATGCGCTGTGATCGCTCCGGAGTTGTTCAGAATCAAACCACCTACGGAATATGTTACGGTGGAGTTCTCCTTAACGCGCCAGTCACTGATCTTCACATAGCTGTCTACAATCTCTTTATAATCCAGAATCGTAGATTTCAGATTACGCAGCTTTTCCCGTTGACGGCGATACAGAATATATGCTTTGGCAACATCACCGTAGCCGGCCTGAATCAGAACCGATTCCACGCTGTCCTGAATATCTTCCACAGCAATCAGATTCTCTTTGATCTTCGGTTCAAAATCTGCAGTCACTTTCAGTGCAAGCATATCAATAATAGTAGGGTGATACTGCTTTTCTTGCGCTTGAAAGGCTTTTTCAATGGCTTTTGCAATCTTGTCCAGCTCAAATGGAACCGTTTTTCCGTCACGCTTTGTCACTTGATACATAACATTACTCCTTTTTCTTTGATTTTCTTCTGTTGGTTATTCCATCATAATCATGAGAAAATAATTATAAACCGCGCAGCGCGGCATGGGGAAGATACGCTTGCACAATCTCCAGAAAATGTCGCATCTGCGACGGAGTACATGCAGAAAGTCCCGATTGTATCAAAGCACCGGAATCCTGAAACTGCTGCAGATAATACGCTTGTGCGCCATGCAGCCAGCGTCCGATGACATGGAAGGATTCCTCATTATGATACTCTCTGACTACTGTTGTGCGGAATTCATAGGGCAGTTTGCCTTGGAGCAAATAACGCACACTTTCATTAACCGCTTCAATGGATACGTGTCCCGTACCCACTGTTGCAGCATACTGATCAGGTGCATTTTTGATATCCATGGCAACCATATCAATGAGTCCGCTTTCACAAAGCTTGATCAGCGCATCCGGTAACGTGCCGTTGGTATCCAGCTTGACAGCATATCCCATATCACGAATCGGCTCGATAAACGCTGCAAGATCCTGCTGCAGCAGCGGTTCTCCTCCTGTGATACAGATGCCATCCAGCAGTCCCTGCCGCTTCTGCAGATACGCATAGACCTCCTCACATGTCAAGGGATCCATGGGCTTTGCATCTGTCACCAGCGGAGCATTGTGACAAAACGGACACCGCAAATTACAGCCGTATGTGAAAATCGTACAGGCTGTTTTTCCGGGATAATCCAATAAGGTCAGCTTTTGCATTCCCGCAAGCAGCATGGCAGTTCTCTCCTTTTGCGCATATGTGGCAATGTGGTTTTTCGGAAGATTGAGTTTGCGTGGTTTTCGCTGGATTCACATCGCCCCAAACACAACATATTGTGTTTGGGATCGATTTCAGCCACAAGATTTGTGGTGTTCTTCTATTGTAACAGCTTTCCCTGATTTTGTCAAGCGATTCAGAAAATTTTTTATATTGACTAATACCATGCACAGATCAATGACATTTTTCTTCCTCTTTTCCCTTTGAAAATCTTTGGTCAGAACATCCGAAGCTTGACGAAATGATGCTTTCATGATAGAATATCACTGATAACATATCCGGCTGATTCATCAGCATACTCATGATACAAAGCAACCGATTGCACTATTCCATAGATACAGAAAGGATCTATACTATGAAACTGCTTGTTGTGGATGGAAACAGCATTTTGAATCGCGCCTATTACGGCGTAAAACCACTGACCAATCATCGTGGCGTATATACCAATGCCATTTTCGGCTTTTTTAATATTCTGCTCAAAGCAATCAGTGATGATGCTCCGGATGGAATTGTCATCGCCTTTGATCTGCCTTCTCCTACCTTTCGGCATAAAGCCGTAGCAAGCTATAAGGCAACCAGAAAAGGAATGCCGGAAGAGCTTGCTATGCAGCTGCCGCTGACCAAGCAGATCCTTACTGCTATGGGTCTTCATGTTGTCACCTGTGAGGGCTGGGAGGCAGATGATATTCTGGGAACATTGTCGGCTGCCGGTACTCTGCAGAAAGAACAATGTGTGTTGTTGACCGGTGACCGTGACAATTTGCAGCTCATTAACGAGTATGTTACAGTACGGCTTGCGACCAATCGAGAACAAATCCTGTTTACCACCGAAAAGTTTATCGACGAATATGGATTTGAGCCCAAAAAATTGATTGATCTTAAAGCATTGATGGGCGACAGCTCGGATAACATCGCAGGTGTACAGGGAATCGGAGAAAAAACCGCTTCTGCGCTCATTCGGGAATACGGCACCATCGAAGCGCTCTATGAGGCGCTGCCGGATGCAGCGCTCTCACCGGCAGTGCGGCGCAAACTGGAAGCCGGTGAGGCAGATGCCATGCAAAGCAAATTTCTTGCGACAATCGTAACCGATGCACCTATCTCCACAACACTGAACGATTATTTACCCAAACCTCGCAACGAAGAATCGCTTTCTGCATTGCTTACCGATCTGGAATTGTTCAAATTGATGGAACGGCTGAATGTGAAACCTTCTGCCACACTGCCACAGGAAGATTCCAAAGCGACTCCTCCTGTCAAGCTTCCAACGCTGTATTCGCTTTCCGCGGAGGAACTGTCAACACTTTGTTCAAAACAGGATGCCTCCATTGATTTTCTGCTCAAGGATCAGATACTCTATATTGCCTATGGCAGCAGCATGGCTCGTGTGACCAATCCGGCACAGATTGCGGCTTTTCTGCAATCCCCTTCACCCAAACGCACCTTTGATGCAAAGCCTGTATATCGTCAATGCATGGAGCGTGGTGAAACCATTGGTAATCTCATTTTAGATGCTGCGATCTGCGCATATTTGCTCAATCCTGCTACTCCGGAATATACCATTGAACGACTTTGTGTGACCATGGGTATCCCATATCCCGACAATTTAGGAGAATATGCTGAAATTGCGGTACTGCCTTCCCTCTGCGATCGCCTTGCCGCTGAGGTCACTGCACAGGGCATGGAGCCTCTGATGCGGGACATCGAATTGCCTTTGGTCGAGGTGCTTGCGGATATGGAAACCGTCGGTGTGCGCGTCGATGCAGAGGGTGTCCGTGCTTTCGGAGACAAGCTGACAACCGAAATCTCTGCTTTGGAACAGCGTATCTATGAGCTGGTCGGGCATACCTTCAATATTCTTTCTCCTAAGCAGCTTGGCGTTGTTCTGTTTGAAGAGCTTCCCCTGCCTGCCGGCAAAAAGACAAAAACAGGATGGTCAACCAATGCTGAAGTGTTAGAAGGATTACGTCTTCAGCATCCTGTAGTTGAATTGATCCTGCAATACCGCCAACTGACAAAACTGAACTCCACCTATGTCGAAGGGCTTCTGAAAACCATTGCGCCGGATGGCAGAATCCATACCTGCTATCGCCAGACGGAAACCCGCACCGGTCGGATCTCCTCTACTGAGCCGAATCTGCAGAATATTCCCGTGCGCACCACTCTTGGCAGAGAAATGCGCAAATTCTTCATTGCTGCGGAAGGATGCACGCTGCTGGATGCCGATTACAGTCAGATTGAACTGCGATTGGTAGCGCATCTGTGCGGCGATGAGAATATGCAGCGCAGCTTTATTGAAAATCGTGATATTCATCGCACGACTGCTGCACAGGTGTTCAATCTGCCCGAAGAAATGATTACAAAAGATTTGCGCAGCGCTGCAAAAGCGGTGAATTTCGGTATTCTATATGGCATCAGCGCCTTTTCTCTTTCAAAAGATATTGGTGTGACGGTTGCCAAAGCAGATCGCTATATCAAGGATTATCTGCAATCCTTTCCCAATGTGGAACGCTTTATGCAGGAAACCGTGGAACATGCCAAGGCAACCGGGTTTGTTTCTACAATGTTCGGAAGAAAACGACCTGTCCCTGAGCTGAGAGCATCCAATAAAATCGTGCAGGCAGCCGGCAAACGCATTGCCATGAATACACCCATTCAGGGAACCGCTGCCGATATCATCAAGGCTGCCATGGTTCGAGTTTGGCGCAGACTGCGCAACGAAGTGCCCAACGCCAGACTGATCCTGCAAATCCACGATGAGCTGATCGTAGAGGCACCGCTCGCAGATCGAGCCATCGCTGCAAGCATCCTGCAATCCGAAATGGAACAAGCCTGCAAGCTTTCGGTGCCGCTCACTGCGGATGTAGAGGAGGGTGCCAGCTGGTATGATGCAAAAGGCTGATTTGCATATCGAACTGATGACGGAACACACGGTCTCTGCAGTGGCCGCCATTGCTGCTGCCTGTTTCAGCACCCCATGGTCAGAGGGCGCATATCAACGAGAGCTCACCAATCCACAGGCGATCACTTTTGTTGCATTGCAAAAGGATACTCCGGTCGGTTTTCTAAACTGCGGTTTTCTTCTCGATGAACTGACCATCAATGCACTGGCTGTTTTACCCGATTATCGCCGTTTGGGTGTTGCCTCTGCACTGCTGCAGGCTTTATTCGAATGGATGCAAGGTATCTGCTCTGTATGCTATCTTGAAGTGCGAGAAAGCAATTTGCCTGCCAGAACGCTTTACGAATCCTTCGGCTTTCAACAAAACGGATATCGTGCCAGATACTATGAGGATCCGCCGGAACCAGCCATCCTCATGATTCGTTCTCTGGAACCATAACAAAAACGCCGCCGAACAGTGGAAAAACTGTTCGGCGGCTGCCTTTTTTAACCTGCGGAAAGTGTCACACATACAATCTCCGGACGATTGAACAATCGAAACGGAAACGCACTGTTTCCCAAGCCTCTGCTCACCACGATGGTGGTATTCTGCACCGTATGCATTCCCTCCACCAAGTTTGGAAACAACCCTTGATCCGGTGCATAGATGCCGATATTTACAAAAGGAATCCGAAACTGTCCACCATGTGCATGACCCGAAAACACCAGATCCACACCAGTTTCTGCATAATGATCAATCAATTGCGGTTCATGAGCAAGAAGCAAATACAGCGCTTCTTTGGATTCCTCCGCCATCATTGTTTTGAGCTTTGTGGTATACAGACTACGATTACTCAAACCAATCAGCTGCAGCGAATCCCCATTTTCCGCCGAAATCGTAATCATTTCATCCTGAACATGATGGACGCCATAGGAAACAACATCCGCTAGAAACTGCTGCATCTCCTCCTCGGGCAGAAGCTGCTCATGATTGCCAAGCACATAATAGGATGGCGCAATCTTCGAGATTTGCTGCATAAACAATCGTGCTTTGTCATAGTTTGTATGATTGCTGGCATCCACAAAATCGCCTGTCAATACAATCAGATCCGGATCAAGGGCTGCAATCTGCTCCAGCAGCGGTTCATTCTCTCCGCCGAACACTTTGTTGTGCAGATCAGACAGATGGACAATACGATACCCCTCAAAGCCTTGCGGCACTTCGGGATTCTGATATAGATACTGCGTTACCGACAGCGCATTGTTATTCCAATACAAAAACAGCAACAGCAGCACAAGAATGATAATCCGGATGATTCGCCATTTCCATGAACGCTTTGTTCCTCGCACACAATCCTGCGATACCTTTGTACTCTCCATCCACGCCCTCCTTTTTCTACTTTCATTATACCAAAGAACCCCGGACTCGTCAATACAGAAAAAACGCATATGGCAAAAACCATATGCGTTTTTTGTTGTGTTTTGTCAATGGATTCATTCAAGAGAATCAATCAGATGTGCCAGATACTTCAATACCAAAACGCTATCATCAGCATCTACTTTGCTATCCTTGGACACATCGCCCTGACGTACACCAAGATCTGTTACGTGAATGGTTGTATCCTCAGCGGTATAACGGCATATCATAACCACATCGTCGATTTTGACAATGCCATCACAGTTGATATCGCCCATGAGAAGCTTCTGCACAGGAGGCGTAGTAGTTGTTGTTGTAGTAGTGGTAGTAGTTGTTGTTGTCGTTGTGGTAGTAGTCGTCGTTGCAGTAGTTCCATTGCCATAAGCTGCAAACTTCAGCTTCGACTGATCCTGTGTTACCATAGAGCTTGTGCCGTTATCCCACTTTGCATAGTAGTAAACCTGAATCTCAACGGTCTGGATACCGGCAGGAACTGTCAGCTTGATGGAAGTTGTACCGGAAGCATCAAATGTTGTATCCGGCCAGGTACCGTCGGTCCAAGAAGAGGTGCTGTTATTCCAATAGCCATAACCGCCGTTTGCCTGCGCACCGGCAACACCATTGGTAATCTTGATCTCAATGGAAGTTGCCCCATTGGTCTGAACGATCCACTTGTTCTCGTTCTTAGAGACAGGCAGCTCATTGCCGTCGGTAATATTGTTGTTATTATCCGGAGTCGTAGAAGTCGTTGTTGTGGTGGTAGTAGTATTGTTGTTGCCATTTGTCGTTACGATAGGATCCGGATCGGTATTGACAGAACCATCCACACCGGGAATAGAGCTTTCAAGAGAGCCGGTCTTGAACTTATCATACAAAGCTGCTGCTACACCTACGATTGCTGCATTATAGTCAATCGCAACCTCGTTGGTGGTGTAGTTTTGCATACTATCTTCATAAGAACTAAAATCAGAATTCAAAGGACCGCCGACCAGTGCGCCAACCAGAACCTTACTGTTGGTTGGACTGACGGTTGGGCTCTTGTTTACCTCACCATAGCTATTATAGCCGGAAGCTGCTCTGTGATGAGGATTCTTGGGAGAATCGCTGTTAAAACCTACGATCATGTTCTTTTTGATGGAGTTGTTGCCAAGAATCATACCAGTCTGCGATTTACACCAAGAGGTATAGTCGTTGGAGGTATGCTTGGAAATCACCAATGCAGGAAGCTGCAGACCGGTATTCAATCTGGTGCTGCCCCACTGCTGAATCGGCAGATAGGTGTTCGGATCGGTACAGTTCTTGCTGACATAGGAATTTGCCCATTTCCACTCGCCGGTGATCTCGCCATACAGACAAGCAGCACCCAGGTTTACATTGTTCCAGCAATGTGTATAGTACACTTCGCCCCATACTCTGTTGCCGGAGGAGAAATAGGAATCCATATCGCTCTTATAAGATGCGTTCTTGGTTGCCAGATAAAGGAAACCGGCTGCCCATGCCTGATCATCGGCATAGTCCTCAGAATCATAGAATGTGCCGGTACCATCTGTTGCAACTCTGTTGGTCTTTTTTGAATAGTTATACAATGCTTTTGCGTACTTCAGATTCTCTTCATCGCCAAAGTTCAGATAGCTGACTGCCAATGCAGCGGCATATTCAGCAGCAATATCACTGGCAGAATCAGTGGTCCAAAACATTTTGCGCTTGCCCTGTGCAGATTCCTGTGCCTCAGGCGGGCCCCAGTAATCGTGGTCCGGACCGCCCTCACCCTTCTGGTACAAGAATTTGGAGACGTTGTCGCCACTCAATACAGCACTGTCCTTGAAATAATCGGTAAAGTAATCGGAAATCGTCTTGAAATGGGATGTCAATCCCAGTGCATCGTAGGAGGACTTGAACTCATAATAGCCCCAGCCCAGTGTCGCTGCGGCATATCCCTGCGGCAGACCAAACATAACATGGTCACCTGCATCATGATAACCGCCATTGACCTCATCACCGGTATGACAGGCCCCTCTCCATGACAGTGCAGATGCATCCCCTGCCTTAGAACCGCACATGTTGGCATCGTAAAAATAAAGGGTGTACTGCAGCAACTTCGCATAGTTGTCGCTGTCGGCAGCTGTCACCAACTGCTCATCTGCAATCGGCGATGCCATCACACCGGTCAGAACCGCTGCGCTCAAGGCAATCGCTTTTGCACGCTTCCAAATAGAATGGTACATCTCAACAATTCCTCTCTTTCATGTATGTATTACCCACTTTCATACGTGTCAGCGCATTCGCCGACACGTATATTATACTGGATTTTTCTTGCATATATATGGATTTTTTATGACGTAATTATGAACAAATGATTTCCGAGTGTAGAAATTACGCCTTATTTTTTATGCAAATCCACCAAGAGGTGGGCGAGATTTTTGTCAATTTGTTAAAAATGATCCAAAAACGCCATCTGTTTTGACACAGCTTCGGATCCGGCGCAAAAAGTATTTGCATTTTTTGTGATTATATGGTATACTGATTAAGAATGTCATATAGAACGGAGGAATCGCTTTTGGCGAACGAAACCATACGTAATTTTTGCATTATTGCGCATATTGATCACGGCAAATCTACGCTTGCAGACCGTATTCTTGAAAAAACACAGGCCGTGGCTGTGCGTGATATGGAGGAACAACTCCTCGATAATATGGATATTGAAAGAGAGCGCGGTATCACCATCAAAGCACGTGCTGTTACTTTGAATTATACAGCGCAGGATGGTAAGACTTATTTATTCAATCTCATTGATACGCCCGGTCATGTTGACTTTAATTACGAAGTCAGCCGTTCCTTAGCGGCTTGTGAAGGTGCAATTCTGATCGTGGATGCTTCACAGGGCATTGAGGCGCAAACGCTTGCCAACACCTATCTTGCCATCGAAGCCGATCTGGAGCTTCTGCCTGTGATCAACAAAATCGATCTGCCCTCTGCAGAGCCGGAACGTGTAGCGCAAGAGGTCGAATCCATCATCGGTATCCCGGCCATGGATGCTCCCAGAGTTTCGGCAAAGCGCGGCACCAACATCGAAGACGTGCTGGAACGCATTGTGACCGATATTCCTGCACCCAAGGGCGATGAATCCGCGCCGTTACAGGCTTTGATTTTTGACAGCTTTTATGATTCCTATAAGGGTGTTATTATTTACATCCGCGTAAAAGAGGGCACTGTTCGTGTGGGCGATCGGATCCGACTGATGGCTACCGGCGCGGAATTCACTGTTGTGGAAGCCGGTGTGATGAGTGCTACCGATCACATCAATCAGGGTTCTCTTTGCGCAGGCGAAGTCGGATATTTGACAGCTTCCATCAAGAGTATCGGAGATACCCGTGTGGGTGATACCATTACTCTTGCCGATCATCCCTGCGATTCGCCTTTGCCCGGCTACCGCAAGGTCAGTCCGATGGTCTTTTCGGGCATTTATCCCGCCGATGGTGCCCATTACAACGATCTTCGGGATGCACTGGAAAAGCTGCAGCTCAATGATGCTGCTCTGACCTTTGAACCGGAAACCTCTATTGCTTTGGGCTTTGGTTTCCGCTGCGGCTTCTTGGGTCTGCTGCATATGGAAATCATTCAGGAACGTCTGGAACGTGAATATAATCTGGATCTCGTTACCACTGCGCCTTCTGTTATTTATCGTGTTACGCTCACCAGCGGCGAAGTGCTCATGATTGATAACCCCTCCAACTATCCCAATCCCGCCAATATCGCCGATGCCGAAGAGCCTATGGTCAAAGCTGATATTCTGGCTCCCTCGGAATATGTCGGCAGTATTATGGAGCTTTGTCAGGAACGCAGAGGCGTGTTTAAGGATATGCAGTATATTGATGAAAACCGTGTCAATTTACACTATACTCTGCCTCTTAACGAAATTATCTATGACTTCTTTGATGCACTGAAATCCCGTACCAGAGGCTATGCTTCTCTTGACTACGAGTTGGCAGGCTATGCGTCCTCCAAACTTGTCAAGCTGGACTTCCTGCTCAATGGCGACATTGTGGATGCGCTTTCCTTTATCGTACACACCGATAAAGCCTATACACGTGCTCGCAAGATTGCCGAAAAGCTCAAAGAGAATATTCCGAGACAGCTCTTTGAGGTACCGATTCAGGCCGCAATCGGCGGCAAGGTCATTGCCCGTGAGACCGTTAAGGCTCTGCGTAAGGATGTGCTTGCCAAATGCTATGGCGGTGATATTACTCGTAAGAAAAAACTGCTGGAAAAGCAGAAGGAAGGTAAAAAGAGAATGCGTCAGCTGGGTACGGTGGAAGTTCCCTCCGATGCCTTTATGGCGGTACTCAAATTCGATGAGTGATCATCGGAAAGGATGGATTCATGAAACACACCTGTCCTCATTGCGGAGAAAAAACCTTTTCTCCTATTCGCAAGGCACTTGCCGGCGGTATGACCAGCAACGGACAAGCCTGCCCCTCTTGCGGCGGACGCTGCGTCAATGGCAAGCTTTCTCTGATTGTCAACTCCATTACCTTGCTGCCTGCAATGGTTTTGGTCTTTATTACCTATTTCCGCTTTGATACGATGATGGATGTTGTAAAAGGCGGCTTGATTCCGTTATTGGCTGCAATCGCTTTCAATTATATCTTTAACGCCTTTTTCGGCAAGCTCATTCCTGCCATCCGGAAATTCAAATGATGGAAGATTCTGTGGTCGGATTGTATCTGCACATTCCTTTTTGCGCCAAAAAATGCCCATATTGCGACTTTTATTCGCTCCCCTATCGCAGATCGCATATGGCGGATTATACAGCAGCGGTCTGTCGGAATCTCGCTGCGCTGCCCAAGGCGCTCACAGCAGACAGCATCTATCTCGGTGGCGGAACACCATCGCTGCTCCCCTTTGATGCGCTGCAGCAGATCCTCGATACGATCCGCAGCCATTGCAGTGTCGAGCACGCGGAGATTACCCTGGAAGCCAATCCCTGTACGATGACGGACGATGCATTGCAGCATTGGCTGCATTCCGGCATCAATCGTCTTTCTGTCGGCATACAGTCCTTTTGCGATGACGAGCTGAAACAATTGGGACGCAATCACACTGCCGAACAAAGCAGACAAGCCATTTTGCGGGCTGCCAATATCGGCTTTTCCAATCTTTCCGTGGATCTGATGCTGGGTACACCGCTCCAAACTGCCGCATCGCTTTCCGAAAGTATTGCTACGGCATTGTCACTGCCAATTACTCATCTTTCTGCTTATATGCTGAAAATTGAGGACGGCACACCCTTTGCTGAAAATCCACCCGAGATTGCAGACAGTGATACGGCAGCCGAACGCTATCATCAGCTTCGCAGTGCAATGCTTGCAGCCGGATTCCATCACTATGAGATTTCTAATTTTGCCAAACCCGGCTTCGAAAGCAGACATAATCTGAAATATTGGGAATGCAAACCCTATATCGGCATTGGACCGGGTGCACACTCCTGTTATGGCGGAAAACGCTATTATGCGCCTCGTTCTTTGGAACAGTTCTGCAGCTCATATCATCAACCGATTGTCATCGACGATACCGAACCCTGCTCGGATGGTGAACGTCTGATGCTGGGATTGCGACTGCAAAAAGGCATCTGTTTACAGGATTATCCCCACTGCAGCAGCATTCTGCTTCGCAATGCAAAGCCGCTGCAGCCTCGCTTTGTTACGATCCAAGATGACACACTTTCGCTGACATCGGATGGCTGGCTTGTTTCCAACTCGGTGCTTGGATATCTGCTCAACGGCATCTTACCATAGCACTTCTCCGGTTTTGACTCGCACTTTTCCCCTCTGCACAAGCCATCTTATCATAACAACATAAAAGCGCAGCCCCTTTTCTTTTGGGCTGCGCTCTTTTTTTGACATATTCCATGTGAAATAAACAGAATCCACGGCATCATCTTACGTTTCATCTGCCGTTTTGCCTACACCGTAGGTATCATCTGCGACGGCATAAAGATTGGTTTCCCATGCAGGAATATACAATTGATGACGGATATAAAGCTTATATTTCGGATTGATCTTATGCACCAACAACGGCAGCTCAAAGATATCCTCATTACGATGATACAAAGAGATCATCAGCTTCGGAGAGAATCGGGCAATGGATCGGCTGGCGCCCCAAAGTGCTTCCCGCTCTGTACCTTCCACATCCATCTTCAACAGCGTAACAGGATGTCCTGCCATCAGATTGTCAACAGAACGTGCAGGAATGACTGTGCCATCCGGCGAAACAGAAGACTGTCTGCCGGCCTTTGAGGCAAACGGAAGCTCCGTATCTACGCACCATGCCGCACACTGATAGCACTTTACCGATGGGGTATCTCCAACAAATTTGCTCAGCTTCTTATAATTCTTCCGATCCGGTTCCACTGCAACAATACGATGATACTTCCCTCGGGTATACTCCAACAGCTCACGGATGCTGTCGCCGTTATAGGCACCAAGGTCCACGTAGGTTTCGTTATTGGTCGGACAGATCACTCGATTCCAGATGGCTTCACGACTATCCACAATATCCAGCAGATACTCCGGTTTGCCGCTGATCTTGAAATTCAGAATGTTTGCATACACCCGTCTGGAACGCTCATCGGCAAGAAGCTGATAGACTGCCTGGATTTCTTCTGCATGCTCCTCACAATATTCCCGTGTGAACAATCCTCCGCCAACAACCGGCACATCCGGTACGATCAACGGATGCTTTTTGGAAAGCTCCACCATGCGATCTACCATTGGCGGCGCACAAACCGCAAATGCCAGAACAATTACAAAGTCCTCACATTCCGCTTCGATCTCAGATAGCTTTTTCACCGGATATCCGGCAAAATCATGCCCTCTTACAAACTCATCGCTTGCAAAAATTCCGGCCGCGTGAATCCCATAACTGCGCATTGCCGACAGGATCCTAACAGCACCATCCCCCATGCCATAGAGATAAATCGGCCGCTGTTCTTCCTTCAATCGATCCCATGTGGATACTTTCTCCTTCAGAAACTCTAACATGACACCGTCCAAATCCTTTCCTTTTGCGCTGTGCGGAATACCGCTGATTCCCATCGGCTTCCGCTATTTCTCTTTCAGATTCTATCCAGTCTGCGATTATTGGCAGTCATGATCACCACAATCGCAATGATCGTGACCGTCACCGATCATATACATATCACGGCCACGAGTGTTCCAACGATCCCGCTGTACATCAATCTGCTTATCCAACAGAGCCAGTACTTTCCGTGGCTCCTTCACACAGCGCACTTCTTTTGTAGGAGTATCGGTATCACGTACATATATCACAATGGTACCACAGCCTACAATTCTCTGCCAAAATGGCAGAACAAGCTTTTTATCTGTTACTTTATACAGATCCAGTTCATCCTCAGAAAGATTCAATAAGCCTTTACGAGTCACAAATTTGGTATCTGTCAGAAAATAGGTGGTAAAACTCCAAGGCAAACCAAAGATCGTGCGCTTACGATCACGCCAGAGATAAGAAAACTCCGATTTTGCCATTGCCAATACTCCTTTCAAAAGTCCGATGTGGGTTTGATATGGGGTCAAAGATCAATCACTGTCTTGCCGGAAGCATCTGCATTGACTGCAATTGCTGTGCCTGCAACACAGAATGTAAACTGCTTTTCAGTAGCAGGATAACGCACTGTAATCTGATTGCCGATGCGTTCTGCGGTGATGGTCATCCACTTTTCACCCTCGGCTGCATAGATATCACAGGAGGCGGTTTTGCCATCCTCCAGACCACAGATCAGATAGGTGGCATTTTCAAGATAATCATACACAACATCTTTCTCGAAATCGCCCAAGCCCAATATGGTATTGGGTCTGACATACAAAGGCATTTGCAGATAATTGCAGGTGCGGCGGATCCAGCGTCCGCCCTTCGTCAGCGGTGCAGAGAACGAATCCGAAAGCAGATCAAACCACTCGCCCTCAGGCAAATAGAACTCTGCCAAACCGGTTTCATCAAACACCGGTGCGCACAGCAAGCTCTCACCCAGCATATACTGGCGATCCAGCGTAAGACAGGTGGGATCCTCTGCATAGTCAATCACCATAGCACGCATCATCGGGATACCTGTTTCATGGGTATGATTGGCCTGCGCCCACAAATAGGGCATCAATTTCCCCTTCAGCTTGGTAAAATGACGCAATACCGCACAGGCATTTTCCGGATTCTGCGGATCATCCTCTTCATATGCCCACGGTACACGATAAGATGTGGATCCATGAAGCCGGCTATGTGTGCTCATCAAACCAAACGCACACCATCGCTTATAAACATCCGGTGATGCTGTCTGTTCGAAGCCGCCGATATCATGGCTGAAGAATCCAAAGCCGGATGCAGTCAAGGACAAACCGCCTCGAAGGGTTTCCGCCATGGCGCTGTATTCAGCAGCACAATCGCCACCCCAATGCACCGGGAACTTTTGTCCGCCTGCTGTAGCACTTCGGGCAAACAAGCATGCCTTGTCCTTGCCGACACATTCTTCCAGCGCTGTAAATACACACTTATTATATAAATAGGTATAATAATTATGCATGGCAATGGGATCAGAGCCATCATAATAGACTACATCCGTGGGAATACGCTCACCAAAATCGGTTTTAATAGCCGTAACGCCCTGTTTGCATAGCTGCTTGATCTTGCCGGCAAACCATGCATACGCTTCGGGATTTGTGAAATCCACAATCGCCATACCGGGCTGCCACATATCCGTCTGGAACACGCCGCCATCACGGGTATGGATAAAATAACCTTTCTCCAAACCCTCATCAAACAGCGAGGATTCCTGTGCAATATAGGGGTTGATCCAGACACATACACCCAATCCCTTTTCCTTCAGACGACTTAGCATCCCTGCCGGATCCGGGAACTGCTCGGTATCCCAATCAAAGCTTGTCCAGGTATAACCCTTCATCCAGAAGCAATCAAAATGGAACATCTGAAGCGGAATATCACGCTTTGCCATACCATCCAAAAAGCCATTAACGGTATTTTCATCGTAATTTGTGGTGAATGAGGTGGAGAGCCACAATCCCATGCTTTTGGCTGGTGTCAAAGCCGGACGACCGGTCAGTGCCGTATAATTGGAAAGCACTTCAGCACAATTGGCTCCACCAATCAAATAGTACTCCAACGATTCCCCGGCAACGGTCATGCTGACCTTCGATACGGTATCCGATGCGACTTCATAGCTGACACAGCCCGTCTGGTTGGTGAATACACCGTACCCCCGGGAGCTGAGATAAAACGGGATGCACTTATAGCTCTGCTCCGAACAGGTACCGCCATCGGCATTCCATGTTTCAACTGTCTGACCATTCTTGACAAAGGGCGTGAATTTTTCACCAAAGCCATAAATATATTCACCGACACTCAATGTCAGCTGCTCACGCATATATGTGGATCTGCGATCGGCAGGCGGACTCCAGAAGGTATCATCCCGCATGGATGCCACACGCTCTTGCGCACGATAGGCATTCTCTTGAATATAGGAGGCAGCTCTCCAGCCGGCACCGGTCAGATGCTTGCCGTCATACAAATACTCGATCTTCCACTCCATTCCCTTGGTTACCTTAACCTCAGTTTTGCCGGAGCGAAGAATCGTTTCGGTTTCGGTATCGATAATCTCCGGAACAAATGCCGGATCTTCATACAATTCAAATTTCGGTTCGTGATTTGCGGCACCTTTATGATGTACAATATGTACCTTGATCGTATCCTTTTTGGTAGAAGAAAACACCACTTCCAAAGTCACACCGCCCAGCGTCATGGCACGATTATAAATCTGTGAGGATGTGGCAAACACACGGATACTGTTGCGAACGACTGATACCTCGTAAGGCTGTGCGGCATAATTGACCGTAAAGCCTCGTCGATTCAGCCAAAAGCCATCGGAAAATTTCATGGGGGTAACCTCCTGCGAACGATATATTCTCTCTATCTTTCTTTTTGCCTCCGGGATTTCATTGGCTCGTTCCGATCCGGCAGTCCAACCGACTGCACAAAAAAGGAACGTCCGTGCGGGAATTCCAATCCATAGGACGCATTGCTATTTTACCATAAAAAAGCATCTTTGTCAATAAAACTACGGTAAATTCTCAGAAAAACCGATGAATTTGCGGCAATCTTTCGCCAGCTTGACAAATGGCTTCAGAATGTGGTATACTCAGCCTGTATGCTGATTTTCTATTATTTCATACGATTCGGAGGATTTTTCCTATGAGAATACTTGCTATTGATATCGGCAATTCCAACATCGTCATCGGATGTGTCAAGGATCATAAGGTGGAATTCGTGGAGCGTGTCTCCACACAGCGCAATCAAACGGATCTGGAATATGCCATTTGCTGCCATATGGTGCTCGAATTGCATAAGATTGATCCCAAAACCTTAAACGGTGCGATCATTTCTTCTGTTGTTCCGCCGCTTACCGCTTTGCTTGCCAGTGCGATCCGCAAACTGACCGGTATTGAATCTCTCATTGTCGGCCCCGGCATCAAAACCGGCGTCAATATTCTGATGGATCAGCCAGCTCAAGTTGGCAGCGATCTGGTGGTTGCTGCAGTGGCAGCCATCCATGAATACGGTGCTCCTGCTCTTGTTATTGATATGGGGACGGCTACTACTCTGACTGTCATCGATCAGCATCGCAATTTCATCGGCGGTCTGATTCTGCCCGGTGTCCAGATTGCCCTGCAGTCTCTGGAAAGCATGACCGCTCAGCTGCCTCGTATCCATTTGAAAGCGCCTGCCAAAGCAATCGGCGGCAATACCATTGATGCCATGCAAAGCGGTCTTGTGTATGGCAATGCCGCTTCCATTGACGGACTGATCGACAGAATTACCGAAGAGGTCGGTTATCCCCTGACTGTGGTGGCTAGCGGTGGATTGGCTCCGCTGATCATTGCACAATGTCGGCATGATATCATCATTGATCAGGAGCTGCTGCTGAAAGGTCTGGATCTGCTCTATTATAAAAACGAAAAACACTGATTCCATCGTAACAATGATCCCCGCAAGAGAATGCACTTCTCCTGCGGGGATTCGTGATTTCCGATTGCTCTGCGCAGCATCGGCTTCCTGCCGCACAGACTTCTCTGGATCACGGTTTGTTTTGGATCGTCAGAATGTATCCGCCCATATTATCACCGGAAACGGTAATGGGGGTATTGGCAGGCACGGGTATTTCCAGCATGGAACCATCTGTGGAAGCCGGAATATAGCTGATCTGATAGCTTTGTCCATTGGCATTCACAGTCAAGGGATGATCCGATGTATGATTCTCCTGCAAGAAAGAAAGATACTCTTCCAGACAAAGCTGCTGTTGTGTCATATATGCAGCATGGGGTACTCCCACATAACGATAATGCCAGATATTCCCTTCTACGCCCGTAATCTCTGCCTTATCTGCCGGGAATCGCTGGACGTAGCCATACTCGGCACAATGCGTTGTCAGCCATGTATAATTCCCTTCATTCTTGAAGGCAGAATGAGATTGCGTGGTATCATCCCATACAGTCAGATCAATGGTAAGACCTGTTGCACGCTCAGGGATTTCCATGCCATACGCCGCGGCTGTTGGCGTTTTGGTCGTAGCATAGATCATGACATTGGGCAGCGATGTCGCCTGATAAAAATCCTTAAACATCGTTACCAGAGACTGCGATGAACTGCGTGCCGTTTCCAATGCACGGCTAGGCAGCCGAAAATGTGCATAATCCAGATCGGCAAAGGTCACAAGCTCTGCATTGCCGCGCCACGGATGATCGGCATCCACCAGTACCAGACTACCGATATATACCTCAGATGCAAGCAATGTCAGCTTGGGCTGATTGGCTGCTTCTGTGGTGGTTGTGGTAACAGCATTCTGATCTTCCTGTGAAGATACGCTGTTATTCTGGGGCGGCGTGATCCCACCGGAATCTACGCCGGATGGTGTCTGCACAATCAGCTGACCGTTTTCTCCCCGCCAGCGATTGATCGTCCGACGTGCAAAATCAACAGCAAAAATGCCAAGAATAACCATAGATAACAAAACTGCAATCCGACCATAATCAACACGTCTGCGCATAATCGTTCGTACTCCTTTTCTTTTGATTTCTTTTCTTCTCTTACTCTTTTGCTGCAGATTCCTCGGCAGGCGGCATCAAGGCTGCCACTGCATCATACATTTCCTGCTTAACTCGCTTCAGTTCACGTGGATTCGGCTCCGTCAGCTTTTCCTCCAGCAATGTAATAGGCGTTCCGAAATGCACCGTAATCCGACTGCGGAAACGAAGCTTGCCTTGGTAAATCATGGCTACCGGCACCACCGGCGCACCGGTTTGTGCAACAATATAAGCTGCTCCGGATTTGAATCGCAACAGCGTTCCATCCTTGGAACGAGTCCCTTCCGGAAAAATCAGACCGTTTCTGCCCTGCTCCAGCCGCTGTGTCAGCTCATCCAGTGCCGAAAGATCTCCTGTTCCGCGATCAATGGCAATACCGCCTAAGGTACGCAGCAGCCATCCAATCATTTTATTCTGAAACAGCTCCTGTTTGGCAATGATGCAAAACTGTGTCTTGGGATTCAGCATGGGAATAATGACCGGATCCAAATTGCTGCGATGGTTGCTGACAAACAAATATCCTCCCGTTGTCGGCAGATTTTCCTTGCCTACCATCCGGATGCGAAAACAAGCATGCATCACAATCCGTACAAGAGATAATGCAAATCGATAAAACTTTGTCATAGCTCTGTTAACCGTTCCTTACAAATTTGATACAGCATGGCTTCCGATTGCTCCAGATCATATTCTGTGGTATCCAACAGCACTGCATCCTCAGCCTGTCGAAGCGGTGCAATGGTACGTGTCATATCCTGATGATCTCTCTGAATCACATCCTGCAAGACTGTTTCATAATCCGGTGCAGCATCCTTCTGCTTTTCCTGCAGCTCCAGATAACGACGATAGGCTCGTTGTTCCGGGGATGCCGTCAAAAATATTTTCACATCCGCATTGGGCAGCACCACAGTACCAATATCTCTGCCATCCATCACCACCGATTGCTTCGCTGCAAGCTGCTGCTGTAAATCAAATAAGAATTGCCGCACTTCGGGTATTGCAGAAACCGCAGATGCACCCATGGATACCTCCGGGGTACGGATCAAGTCGGAAACATCTTCATCATTGACAAATACACGCTGTACTCCCTCAACATATCCAAGCGAAATGGTAAGATCGGTCAGCAGCGCAAGGATCTCCTCGGTGGTTTTTGCATTTTGCCGCAATGCCGCTAATGCAATTGCACGATACATCGCTCCCGTATCGACATATACATAGCCGAGTCGTGCTGCCAGACGCCGTGCAAGCGTACTTTTTCCGGCTCCCGAAGGTCCGTCAATGGCAATATTACGGATGATAGTCTGCATGGTCAGTTTCCTCCTGCCAATCCTTTATTTTTCTGCATACAGCAGGATGGTTCGACCCTCCTGCCAACGCTTTTCCACAATCCGAAAGCCTGCTTTTCGCAGGATTTGTATTTCGTTTTCTATATACATCGGTCGATCAAAATGCACCACACGAAATGTCTCGTCTGTTACAGAAAGTCTTGCCTGCATAATGGCTTCCAATTCTTCCTGCGCCTCTTGCGTCAGAGAAAAACAATCACAAAGCACAAATGCACCGCCTTTTTTCAGCGTATCATACAGCTTGCGGTATAATATCCCCTTCTGCTCTGCAGAAAAATGATGCAGCGATGCAATGGAAAGCACTGCATCATATTGCTCAGCGGGATATGCATAGGCAAAATAATCCATATGATACAGCGTAATGGGATGATCGGGATACTGCTTCCGAAGCTCTGCAAGCATCTGATCGGCAATATCAATTCCGGTTACCCGGATCTGCGGAAAATACTCCCAAAGATAAGCAAGCTCCAATCCGGTGCCGATGCCCAGATCCAACAGCTCACGACAATTCTTCGGCAGCGCAAGCACCGCCTGTCGTTTGCCTTCCATACCGCCATCCATTTGTGATAGATGCAGCGCTGCATACTCTGCACTGTGACTATTGAAATATGCATCCATTTCCATCAATGGTTCCACGTTCTGCAATGCGTCATCCATTCGCTTCTGCCTCCTTGTATTCAGATCACCTGTCCGGCTGCATAACCGGTTGCAAAGGCGATCTGTAAATTGTAACCGCCGGTATATGCATCCACATCCAGCAATTCACCGGCAAAATATAAACCCGATACCAATTTCGATTCCATGGTTTTCGGAGAGACTTCTTTCACCGATACACCGCCTCTTGTGACAATCGCTTCGGCAATGGGACGCATCGCCTTGCAATGCAGCGGCATTGCCTTAATCATAGCGCCGAGCTTCTGCCGCTGTTCACGAGTGACCGCATTGACACGTTGATCCGGTGCAAGCGCCGCAAGCTCCAGCATAACCGGAACCATAGAGGACGGCAGCAGCTTTTGCAGCGTATTGCCAAGCATCCGATTGGGGGATTCCGCAAAATCTCTTTGTATCCGCAAATCAAGCTGCTCTGCTGTCAGAGCAGGCTTCATATCAATCTCCAAGACATAGGATGCCGCATCAGATGGCTCCATCATGGCACTGGCAGATAATACCAGCGGACCCGATACGCCAAAATGTGTAAAAAGCATCTCGCCTTGTTCACAAAAGCACGATTTCTTTCCGTTTCGGACAGTCAATGTTACATTTTTCAAAGAAAGACCGCTCATCGCAGCAGGATAGGACTCCACTGTCTCAATGGGCACCAGCGAGGGCTGGGGAGAAATCACCGTATGCCCTGCCTGCATGGCAAGTCGATAGCCATCGCCTTTCGAACCGGTACGAGGATACGATGCACCTCCTGTAGCAAGCAAAATGCTTTCGGCAAATCGCTCTGCATTTCCGCTTCTGACACCGATGCATCTGTCGTTTTCCATGCAGAGTCCATCCACGCGAAGCTGCTCTCGTTTGACACCCGCACGCTTCATTGCCCGAAGCAATGCCTGCACGATATCTGCTGCCTGATCGCTTTGCGGAAACACACGGCGTCCTCGCTCAATCTTCAGAGGCACACCCTCTGCTTCAAAAAAATCCATAACATCCTGCGGCATACAGCCCGAAAATGCAGAGTATAAAAATCTGCCGTTTCTCGGTATATTTGCCATCAGGGTATCCATATCACAGGCATTGGTCACATTGCAGCGCCCCTTGCCCGTAATCGAAAGCTTATGTCCCAGACGATCATTGCCATCCAGCAGAAGCACAGACCGATTTCTGCGTGCTGCCGCAATCGCTGCAAAGCAACCGGCTGCTCCGCCGCCTACTATGATCACATCGGTATTCATGGCGTTTTCAGACGACGTGATCGCATAATGGCTTGATTGCGTCGGAGCGTTGTGGCGGCAGCATCCACGGTAAAGCTGTCTGCCTGTGCCGCAATCAGAACATCTCCGGCACGCACAGCACCACGGATCCGATGCAGCGGTATCGTTTTATAGATCACTTTGCCATCCTCTGTCACCATTTCTGCAACAGCAACCGCTTCTTCGATTCGTTCTACGATCATCATCCTCTTCAACCTCCCTTCAAATATACGCTACTTTCATATTCGTTTGCACCGTAATGACGTTGTTCCTGGATAAAAACAGAATATCTCCGTCAAAATCGGTACGGTATATTGCATTGGTATATGCAGAAAGCCGCTTCAGACATCCCACCGCCGGATGTCCGTAATCGTTATCGGCTCCCACGGATATGGCAACATACTTCGGGCTTATCACATCCAGAAATGGCTCGCAGCTTGATCCGCTGCTGCCGTGATGTGCACATTTCAATACAGTAACAGGAACAAGCAAATCCTCCCGCACAAATGCACGCTCTGTCTTTGCATCCAGATCACCGCAGAATAAAAAACGATTTGTACCATGCTCCACCTGACATACCAAGGTACAAGCATTCAAATCAGAGGCTTCGCTATTATCCACAGATAAAAAAGTAAGCACTGCACTGCCCAAAGACAATTGCTGCTGATTTTTGGGTGTTATGATGGTTAATGAAGCGTCCTCTACAGCATCCAAAAATGCAAAATAGGAACCCACTGTCGGAGTAAGTGCTTCCGGATAATCCGGCATATACAGTGCACCAACAGGTATTGCCTCCAGCACCGCTGTGAGCCCGCCGTAATGATCGGAATGAGGATGAGAATTGATCACATAATCCAATCTGCGAACACCCAGTGCACGAAGCCGCTGTACCAATCCATCACCTTGATTTGGTTCACCGCCGTCAATCAGCACTGCACTCTCAGCAGTACGCAGGAGAATAGAATCGCCTTGTCCCACATCCAAAATATACACCTGCAGCTCCCCTTCCGATATGGATGGAAGCAACAGATACTGTTCATAGTGAAATAAGATCGCACACAGCAATAACAGCAGACATCCCACAAGAGTTACAATGACCCCTTGCCCTTTCCTCGTCTGGTTCCGGTATTCCGTGCGCCGTTTGCGCGAGGTTTGCGCTTTTCTTCCCATGCTGCGGTTGTTCCTTTCCGCATTTGTTTTGATGGACGATTGTTCCGACTCTCTGACGGAATCAGACAGTGCGGTCCGCTGCCAATCAAATCACGGCGATTGGCTTTGATCAATGCAGCTCGAATCACTGCTTCATTTTCCGGTTTGAAATATTGCAATAAAGCACGCTGCTCGGCTTTTTCCTTCGCTGTGCGCGGAACATAAATGGGCTGCAGCGTATAGGGATCCAGTCCTGTATAGAACATACAGGTGGAAATCGTACCGGGTGTCGGATAAAAATCCTGCACCTGCTCGGGACGCATTCCCTCCTCTTTCAAAAAACACGCCAATGCAATGGCATCCTGAATGGTACTGCCGGGATGTGAGCTCATCAGATAAGGCACCAGATATTGCTCAAGATTCATGCTTTTTGTCAGCGTATAAAATCGCTTTCTGAATTGCCGATACACCTCAATATGCGGCTTTCCCATGGCATCCAACACACCGGCAGAGCAATGCTCCGGCGCAACCTTCAACTGCCCGCTGACATGATGCCGAACCAGATCGCGGAAAAAGCTGCCATCGGGATCTTCCATCAAATAATCATATCGGATGCCGGATCGGATAAACACTCGTTTCACCTTCGGCAATGTTCTCAGCTTCCGCAGCAGCCAAAGATATTCATTATGATCTACCCTGAGATTTTTGCAGGGATTCGGTGCAAGACATTTTTTCCCCTTGCACATTCCATGCTGCAATTGCTTTTCACAAGAAATCTGACGGAAATTTGCCGTAGGACCGCCAACATCATGAATATAGCCCTTGAAATCGGGAAGTGTGGTCAGCAGCTTTGCTTCCTCAATAACCGATTCGGTACTGCGCACCGCTATCCTTCTGCCCTGATGCAGCGCAATCGAACAAAAATTGCAAAAACCAAAGCAGCCTCGGTTATGCGTAATGGAAAACCGTACTTCCTCAATGGCAGGCACGCCACCCTCTGCCTCATACATCGGATGATACGTCCGCATATACGGCAGCGCATAGACCGCATCCAGCTCCTCGGTGGTCAGAGAAAGAGAGGGCGGATTCTGCACCAGCATCCGATTGCCGTGACGCTGTATCACACGCTTTCCCGTCACCTCATCCTGCTGGTCATATTGAATACGGCAGGCTTTGGCATAGGCTGTTTTGTTCTCGCATACCTGCGCATAAGATGGACATTCGGCGCTGCCTATGGGCGTCTGCTCCGGACTTGTCATATAACAGGTTCCGCGCACCTCCGTAATCTCCGATACAGGTACGCCATCTCGCAAAAGCGCTGCAATCTCTACAATACTATGCTCTCCCATGCCAAACATCAGCAAATCTGCACCGCTTTCCTGCAATACAGACGGCCGCACGGCATCATCCCAATAATCATAATGGGCAAAACGACGCAGAGATGCCTCCAAACCGCCTATCAGAATCGGCACATCTGCTCCATAGATTTTACGTAAGCACTGACAATATACGATCACTGCACGATCCGGACGCTTCCCAGCCTTTCTGCCTGCAGTATAGGCATCATCACTCCGCTTTTTCTTTGCGGCAGTATAATGCGCAACCATACTGTCAATGTTTCCGCCTGTGACTAAAAAACCAAGACGCGGTCTGCCAAATCGCTGAAACTCTTTCTCGACACGCCAATCCGGCTGCGGCAAAATGGCTACAGAATATCCATTGGCCTCAAGCACCCGAGAGATGATAGCCACACCAAAGCTTGGATGATCCACATAGGCATCGCCTGTAATATAAACGAAGTCGGGCTGCGTAATGCCCTGTGCCTGCAATTCTTCGGGTGTAACAGGCAAAAAGCCGTTTGTCATCGTTATTTCCCCATCGGTGTTCCCGGATCTGTTGCTGTAAGAAACCGAATACATAATACACTATCGGTACGAGAATGCAATATCCCTCCATAGGAAGCAGCTGCTGCCACGCACCTTGAAACATCGCCATAAAATCGCCGGGGCAAAACATATATTTCCCAAGCAACAGCACAGGTATCCCAATCAGCCAAAGCAGCGGACGGATATCGTATCTCACAATTGCCAGTAAAAACAGCATCAGCGATACACAGGCAATGAGACTCTTTACAAGCCATATGGAATCAGCCAACCGCCAGAACAATACCAATGCGCCCTGATTCCATAGAAAAAGAGAGATCAGATACACTGCAACAATACACAGAATCTGTTTGAGCACCCTTGTTTTCTTGTGTTCCTCTGTGCTCTGCCGACACAGTCTGCGCTGCATATGCCGTATCCAAAAAGCAATGCCGCATTCTGCAATCGGAATCAACACACAATATAAGTAAACAGGCACCAAACCATAACGGTAACTTTCCATGCGATTGGATGCACCATATAATCCTTCGTGATACAGCCATGCACAAAGCAAACTGCTGATGGGGATACCAAGCAGCCAAAGCAGCGGCTTGATGCGATAACATACTGCCGCATAGAAAAACACTGCCAGCAAAATGACACCCGCAAGCAAGGACATCAGCCACTTGCCGTAAAGAGATACCCGTGTCATCGGCAAAAATTCAACACTCACAAGATGCAGCGCAAAATTGATCAAAACAATCGTGACTGTCTGCCAGCCTGTTCGCATCTGTTTTGCCAAAGCCCAATCACTCCTTGGAGTTTATTCGCTGACATCGCCGCCTTTTGCTGCAAACCGAAGCTTCCATTCCGTCAGCTCCTGCGGTGTCATCAATACCTTACGAGGCTTGGCTCCCTCAGAGGGACCGATGATGCCTCGTTCTTCCATGGTCTCCATAATACGTGCCGCTCGCGCATAGCCGAGCTTTAATCGACGCTGCATTGCTGTGGTGGAAAGCTGTCCCATATCCACCGCAAGCTCTGCGGCGCGAATCAGCAGTGCATCATCACCGGAAAGTCCGGAAAACTCATCCTCTTCCCCACCGGGCTTTTCTCCCTTGGGCGTGGGAATATTCTGCTCTACCGCTTCCATGATTTCAGCATCATATTCCGATATTCCATTGCTCTTTAAGAAGCTGGCTACGGCTTCGACCTCTGCATCGGAACAGAAACAGCCCTGCACACGCTTCGGCTCGCGCCAACCATTGGGATAGAACAGCAGATCACCATTGCCAAGCAAGGTTTCCGCTCCGACACAATCCAAAATGTTTCGGGAATCCTGCGAGGATTTGACTGACATACCGATACGGCTGGGCACATTGGATTTGATCAGACCTGTAATCACATCCACCGTAGGCCGCTGTGTCGCAATGATCAGATGCATTCCTGCAGCTCTTGCTTTCTGCGCAATCCGGATGACTGCCGACTCCACTTCCTTGGAAGAAGTCATCATCAGATCTGCAAACTCATCAATCATAATCAGAATCTGCGGCAGCTTCTTCATGCCCTCGTTGCGCTCTGCAATTGCATTATATCCCTTCAAATCACGGACACCGTATTGTGCACAAAGAGCATATCGGCGTTCCATTTCTATGACCGCCCAGTTCAGTGCGCCCGCTGCCTTCTGCGGATTGGTCACAACAGGAATCAGCAGATGCGGTATGCCGTCATATGGCGCAAACTCAACCACCTTGGGGTCAACAAGAACCAAACGCACCTCTTCCGGTGAGGCATGAAACAGAATACTCATAATAATGGAATTGGTACACACCGATTTACCGGATCCCGTTGCACCTGCAATGATCATATGCGGCATTTTTGCAATGTCGCCCAAAATCACATTGCCATCAATATCCTTACCGACCGCAAAGGTCAGCTTGCTTTTGGATTCCTGAAATTCCGGCGTTTCCAGAATCTCACGCAGCGTTACAATATCCTTGGTATTGTTCGGCACCTCGACACCAACGGCCGGTTTACCGGGAATCGGCGCTTCCAGACGCACCGACTCACCGCCCAGATTCAATCCGATATCATCCTGCAATGCTGTGATCTTTGAGATCTTGACACCGGCAGCCGGCTGAATCTCATAGCGCGTAACCGTAGGGCCACGGCGAATACCCGTGATGCGCACCTGCACACCAAAGCTGGAAAGCGTATCCACCAGCAGCTTTGCTTTTTCCTTCAGCTCAACAGATTTGTCTGCGTCATTGGCGGAATTGTCCGCACGCTGCAGCAGCGTCAGAGGCGGTGCCACATATGGAATCGGCTGCTCCTCTGCATATATGCTTTCGTCCATCTTGAATGCGTCATCATACAATCGGTTGCTTTCCGGTGCTGCATCGGCATTGGCAATCATTTCCTGCAATGCAGCTTCCTCCTCACCGGAAAGATTATCTCCAAAGGATTCCATATTGGCAGGTACCGGATTCATACTGCCTTCCGGAATTGCGGCATTATGATCAAAGATCGGAATATCCACATCAATATTATCAAAGACTTCCCGCGCAGGTGACGTATTGCTGTCCGAAAGTATGGTTTCATCAGCAGCAACATCCAACAAATCCGCCGCCTCTTTGGCGTCATTGACCGCTGACTCTGCAACCGTCTCCAACGGAAGCGGTGTATCGTCTGCTATCTGCTGTCCTTTTGCGGCAGCGGCTGCAGCACGGCTGCGGCTCTTGCGCTGAAACCGCGGCGCTGTATCATCTTCCCAAGGAGGAAGCGCTGCATCCTGTTCCTCATTCTCATCGTCATCATCCGGATCGTCGTCGAAATCATCGTCGTCATCATCGATCCAATCACGGGTTGCCAAAGACACAATTCCACGCCACATCCAGCGGAATGGCTTGGTGCAAAGTATCAGCAAATCCGGAAAACTCATATTCATCAGCAGCATCAATAAAATGACAATCAGCATGATGATAATGATTTTTGCACCCACGGTATCAAACAAACCAATCAAGGGCCATGCGATCACACCGGAGATCAATCCGCCGCCTTTTAACGATTGTCCTTCATGATACAGATTCTTGACCGTATTGACAAAGCCTTCGCCTTCCCAAAGAGTCTCTCCGAAAAATATCTGTACAAAGCCGCTGATAAAAAGCGTCAGCAGCACGCCCCATACTGCTCGGCGGGATGCCTGCCGGTCTCTGTCGGTGCCAACCAGATAGGCTGTGTAAAACAAAATACTCGATACCAAAAATACAGAAATGCCAAACAATCCTCTCAGCAGCTTGTGCATGAACAGCCATGCCTTTGCACCGGGAAACAGCGCAAAGGCAAGGAAAAAAATGCCGATTGCACACAAAATCACGGACCAGAACTGGTTGTTCTGGGGACGCACCTCCTGTTTCGGCTGCTTCGGCTGCGTTTGTGATGCAGCTGCTGTGCTTTGCGGCTTCCCCGTGGATTTTGTCTGCGTTTTGGATTTGGTTGCGGTTTTGGCAGCGGATTTCGATGCCGTTTTGGTGCTGCCGGATCGCTTCTGCGACGCCGTAGTCTTAGCGGCTGCTGCACCGGACTTCATTTGCTTTCCTGTACCGGATTTCGATGTGCTGCGTTTTTGCGCCATGTTGTCCCTTCCTTTTTCTATGTATCATCGGATATCTGTAAGCAAAATGCGCTCACTCAACGGGTAAAAAGCCAATAACCAAACGTGAACACGCTCACAAGCAGGGTATAGACAGAGAAGATATGAAACCGACTGGACTTTACAAGCCAATCCACCATCTTGATTGCCAATATGCCCACCACAGCAGCAGTCACAAAGCCAATCACTGTCGGAAGCACCGCAACTTGCAGCGTACCATTCATAACATCTATCAGCTCAGACAGGCATCCGCCCAGAATTGCCGGAATACCCAATACAAACGAATAGCGTACTGCTGTTTCTTTGTCAAGTCCGGAAAACAGACCGCCGCTGATCGTCGAGCCGGAACGAGATACACCGGGGAACAATGCCACACACTGGAACAATCCAATGATAATGGCATCTCGTAAGGAAATGTCTCCGGCTTTCTTTTGATTGTTCTTGACCCGATTGGCAAAAAACAGAATGACAGATGTATACAAAAAACAAAGCGCCAAAATCGGTAAGGTTATGTTCTCGAAAATATCCTTGATCAAATAAAACGGTATCAGCAATACCAGCGAAATCAACAGCATAAATATCATTCTGCGGTCGGGATTCATTCCCGACCACTTGAATTTTCCAGTAAACAAATCTTTGATCAGCGCACCGCATTCCTTGATCAATGCCCAGATCGTGCTCCAGAATGCGATGAAAACCGCTACCAGTGTACCCAGATGCAATATCACCAGCAGAAACGTACCCTCCTCGACCGATTGCCCTGTCAGCGCTTGGTAAAGCCGAAGATGTCCCGAACTGGAAACCGGAAGAAATTCGGTCAAACCTTGAATAATTGCTTGGATAATTGCATCGAATACAGACATAAATCTACCTCCAAAAAAATAACACGCCTCAACCTTTGTCCGATCGGCTCCTATACAGCAAGCAGATCATTCATAGCGCTGCGGCTGTGCTTCAATCTGTGCATATAATGCCGATAAAGCATCTGATATTCCACCCACAGCATCAATGAGACCTGCCGATACCGCTTGTTCTCCATCCAATACCGTACCAAAATCCAGCACAAGCTCATCCGTCCGTGTCATCATCGCATAAAGCGTTTTCTCACTGATGTGACTGTGTGAAGAAACAAACCGTAAAATACGTGACTGCATCCCCTCCACACTATTGAGCGCCTGTGGAACACCCAATAGTGTTCCGTTCATACGCACGGGATGAATGGTCATGGATGCCGACGGCACAATAAACGACTGCCGGGCACTGACTGCCAATGGGACGCCGATGGAATGACCGCCGCCCAACACCAGCGATACCGAAGGCAGCTGCATTCCGGCAATCATCTCTGCCAGTGCAAGTCCTGCTTCCACATCGCCGCCTACGGTATTGAGCAGAATCAACAGTCCCTCCACCGTTCGTTCCTGTTCAATTGCCGCAAGAATCGGCAAAAGATGCTCATACTTTGTTGTCTTGCATGACTCAGGCAGAATCGAATGTCCCTCAATCTGTCCCACAATGCTCAGACAATAAATCGTATGCCGCGCATGATGGACCGGTAATGTGCCCAGTTTTTCCAGCAGATCCAAAGAGGACTCCGCAGACTGTTCCTCAAGCCACTGTGATTGTGATGCATGCGTTTGTTCTGACATTTCTTGTATCCTCGCTTTCGCAGATTTTATACGAAAACAGTGTTTCCGTTCTGCCGCTTAGGTATACTTATAGAAATGCAAATTTATACGAATCTATCATACCATATTTTTCTCTCCCTGTCAAGGTCGTTCCAGCGGCCGCAAGGCAATGTCGCATTTTGTATTTTTCTGTCGCGAATGTCAAAAACAGGCACCCTTTTTTCCGTAATGCACAAAAACTTATACAAAAATTCATTTTCTTTGATTTTTTTTCGGGAAAAGGTTGACTTCACATTCAGACTGGTGTATAATGATGAACGTGGGACTTTATATCTTTTCGGGGGTATCCTTATATGCATATCGATTTAATTGCGGCGACCAAATCTCGCACCAAAGAGGTGCACGGAACCGATAACGGAAAACGTACAGCCTGTGGTATCAATCTACTTAAGGCTGTTGGTCAGTACACTTCAACAGGACAAATGACGGATGTTGCACAGCTTACTTGTGAAAAGTGCAAAACCATTCTTGCAAAGAAAATCATCCGTGAATCGAACAAGGAAATGGAGCGTATTCTCAAGGAAGAACGCAAAATGCAGAAAAAAGAAGAGCAAGCTGCAAAGCAAAACAATGCAAAACAGCCCGCTCGCCAAGCTGCACCTGCTTCCCGTACTGCTGCTCCGCCCCGCCCTGCTCCTGCCTCCTCGGCAAGCAGTGAGGGCTATGTTCCGCCATCCATGCGGAAACAACAGGCTGCTCCGCAGGTAGCTCCGCCTCCTGCGCCGCCTCAGCATAACATTGATATTCCGACTGTGCCCACAAGCGTTCCAAATGTTACGCCTGTTCCGACACCGTTCGCAAATCCTGCTGCACCGCAGATGCAGAATGATTCCGAAATTCCTGCTGTGCCGACCTCTATTCCCGGTATGATGCCGCAGAATGATGTTCTGGCACAGTTTGCAATACCCGCACCCGATCGTGCACCGGCTGCTCCGCAATTCCAGGATGATGCCGAGATTCCTGCTGTGCCGACCTCTATTCCCGGTATGATGCCGCAGAATGATGTTCTGGCACAGTTTGCAATACCCGCACCCGATCGTGCACCGGCTGCTCCGCAGTTCCAGGATGATGCCGAGATTCCTGCTGTTCCAA
>JAFXJT010000012.1 GCA_017532085.1 Oscillospiraceae bacterium
TAACACAGGAGGTCTTTTTCTCTCCATAGCTAAAGCTCTTTTTGTCCACCGGCTTAGCCGGTGGTTTTCTTGCCAAAAAATGCCGAACCAATCGAGAGTAGTGACTCTCAACGGGTTCGGCATTAGAACCAAGAAACCGCTTCAAACTTTGTGAAAGATTTTCTAGGCAAAAAAGAGCAGTATTCGGAATTTTCTCTCCAAATCTGCTCTCAAATCTCTTGAAAATGAAAAAACGCCCGTTCAAATCCTCTTTTGAGGCTGAAAAGGCAAAATGTCATCTACGGTTTTCATATAAAAAATTCGGCATTAGAGCAGCAAAAAACCACGCAAAATCGTGTTTGTCATAGGGAATATCCACTCCAAACCGATTGAGCAAACGAAAGCCATGCAGTTTCATTGACTGCATGGCTTTTTTCTTATTTCGTATCATTGTTCATCTCACCGACAATACTGCCGTGCTGCATCTGGTATACAGAGATGACAGCGGATACCCCTGCAACAAACAGCAAACAGATTGCCAATAAACCGCTGATTCGCAGAATACATTGCAGCATAAGCGGATTATGCAAGTCGGTTTTTGTGAAAAAGGAAACCCCGGATATCAGAAGCCATCCAAGCAAAATGCCATACAGCAAATACTGCACAGCAAAGCGAATATTCTCTCGCAGCATAAGAATACACAATTGTTTCGGTGTCATGCCTACCGCGCTCATAATGGCATACTGCTGATAGGCGATCTTACTTCGGGTAACGGTACTGAACAACAGCGACAACAGAATCAGCATCAGCAGCAATCCTCCGAGAAATACATACGGAGCCTGATACTCTGCCGCCAATTGTTGCTGCTGTTCCAACAAAGTCGCATAGTTTTTGAAAGCAAACATACCCTTTTCACATTGTGCATAAATATCCAGCAGCTTTTTTTCCAGCCTTGCATTTTCATTTTCGTTTGCAGGATCGGAAAGTCGTCTGATCCACACATAGGAATATCGAAGCTGTGGATCCGCCTTCGTCATGATCTGATCGGAAAGCAGCAAGCACTCCGTACCTGCACGCCCTTGCAGCAATTTGGCGAGATGGCTTGTTTCTCTGTCGGCACTGTATTTTGCAGCGATCTCTACCTCCATACAAGTCGCACGAGGCTTACCATCTTCTTCAGGATGCTCCACGATCCACACAATGACGCGATCACCAATCTCAAATTCAGAGCCAAAAGCTGCTGCTTGTAAACCATCGGAAAACGCCTGCACCGAGAGTGTACCCTCTGTCAGATCATCCGAAAAAGAAGCAAGCTGATGGGCGGGAATGCCCATAACGGAGTATTCCAGCAGATCAATATCCAACGGAATGCCATGATCGGCAAATACCGCTTTGCCATCTGTTTCTTGGGATTCATAAAATTGCAGCATAGAGTATTGTGGTGCGATTTCATGCTGATACGCAGGCGACTGTTCCGTATGCTGTAAAAAAGCAGTTGCATAGGTTCCCGTCATACTCAATTCCACCTGCAAGGATGGGTCATTTTCAATCTCGGCAAGCTGAACAGCAGACAGCCCCAGCTTACGATTCACTTCTCTGTTAAGCTGCAGCGGCAATGAACTGCCGCCTAATTCCTGATAGCAATATTCCAGGCCGATGGTTTCTTTGGTACGCCAATCACTTTCAAAATAATCTGCAACGAACAGACTGACCCCATAGCTGCCAAGGGACATGATCCCTACCAGCAAGGCAAGCATCACACCGCCGGAGCGATTTGCCTTTTGTTTGTGTTTGCCGATGGAATTGAGATAAAGCTGCCAAAGGTTAGCGTACTCCGGCAAAGCAGCATTTTTTCTGCGGATATGGGGAATTTGTTCGATGTTCCGTTCCGCTGTGTGCAGCATTCGGTATACCTGCACACCATAGGACAGCAATATCACAGCAAAACACAGAGCAGCGGCAAACACAGCGGTTTTCAACGGGAATACGAACTGCATGGGATTTCCCATCTGACGATAGATCGCCACCGCCAGTGCAAGGATTCCTGTACCCACCGCACCACTGATGATCATAGATGCAAAAGCAAGCCACAGCCCTTGTATCATCAGAATTTGTATCACCTGCTTGGGGGTCATTCCAATACAGCGAAGAAGCTGCAGGTTTTTCTGTTGCTCATGCAGCATCATACGGGCTGCATTGCGAATACCGAAAAACGTCAGCACCGAAAGCAAAATGGCGGCAAAAGTAGTCAGCATCACAATGCTGCGGTTTTCTTCTTCTTCGGCAGATGTGGCACGATACACCGAAAACCAGTTGACATAATACTTACCGCCGCACCAATAGAGAGCATCGGGAGTGGTTTCCGCTTTACCGATATAGCTTTCATCAAAGATAATATGTGCAAGCTCAGGTGTTTCATCGGTGGGATACACAATGGCATCGGGCAGTTTGATGTTTTCCAGTTTGGAATACGCTTGTTCCCACACCTCATATCCATCATAAAATACACCGCAAAGGGTATAAACAGAGTGAGTATTACCTTGGGCATCTGCTATGGGTATGGTAATGGATTCTCCTACATCGACAAATTGCTTTAGCAGAACATATACGCTGTAAGGCACGGCAATTTCTCCGGCACGCTGCGGCAGTCCGCCATCCTTGAATTGCAGACCCAAGGCATGGGCGGCGGTTTCATCCAATGTACCGTAGGAAATCTGTGTTTTCTGATCTTCGATGAAGAATCCTCCGTAAACCTGTGCCAGACCGCCGTGCCCTTTTTCCAGCTTTTGGGCGGTCACTGTATCGGGATCTGCCCATAACGCTGCTCCGGAAAAATGTCCGTAAGTATCCAAGCGCATCTCCAACAATGTATGCTGTACACTGCCACGCAGCAGTTGTACGGAAAACAATGCAGATGCAAACAAGCCCATCACCAGAGCAATGGCTGCAAACAGCTTTCCATGCTTTTGCAAATACCGCATTGCCAAATGCCAAGGGAGATGTCTGCAGTGAGATCGTTTCATATCACACCTCCACACGACCGTCGGTGATGTGTATGATCCGCTCCATCTGCTTTGCCACATCCGGGTCATGAGTAACGATCACCAATGTGATCTCTTGTTCCTGTGCAAGCTGCTTTAACATACAAAGCACTTCCTGCCCTGTATGGGTATCCAGATTACCGGTTGGCTCATCACAGAGCAAAACCGTAGGGCGATGGATCACAGCTCGTGCAATGGCAACACGTTGTTGCTGACCGCCGGAAAGCTCTGCCGGATAATGACTGAGCCGCTGCTGCAGCGCAAGCTGTTCTGTCAGCTTCTCTAACTCCGCCCGGGCGGATTGTGTACCGTTGAGCAAGGCAGGCAGCAGAATATTCTCCTGTGCGGTCATTTCCGGAATGAGATGATAGCTTTGAAATACAAACCCGATATGCTGTCTTCGATACAGCGCACGCTGCGTGGCATTCATCGCAGTTACATCCTGTCCGTTGACAAGGATCGTGCCGGCAGTGGGGCGTTCCAATCCACCTAGTAGATAAAGCAGTGTGGATTTGCCCGAGCCGCTTTTTCCCATAACGGCAACCTGCTCTCCTTTGCGGATATGCAGGGAACAGTTCTGCAATGCAGTTACAGATGCCTTGCCCATGGTATACACTTTTTCAAGATTTGTTGTTTGGATCATAAAAAAATCTCCTTTCTTACAAGGAGATTTTAACATATAAAAGGAACGATTTTTCCCAAATGGTACAAACTGTACGGAAAAGGGGTACCAACAGTCATTGCTGCAAATACAAAAGTGCAGATACCGTTACCGTTTGATTTTCATAGCTGCATTGCAGATCTCCGTGATACGCTTGCAGCACATGATAGACGCTGTGCAAGCCGATGCCATGTTCTGTGCCGAGATCCATAGGTTGATTCGGTGAAAACGACAGCAGTTTTTCCGGTCTGCAGGTGCAGCTGTTCCGTATGGTGATCCACAGCAGATTCTGCCGATAATCCATTTGAACGGAAAGCACTTTGCTTTGCTCCTGCTGCAGTGCATGGATGGCATTATCCAACAGGTTTCCCAGAATCACGCTGACATCATAAGCTTCCACCGGCAGATCCTCCGGAATATGAATCTGCACAGACACTGCAGTACCCATTGCAGCGGCAATTTGCAGCTTGTAGTTCAGCAGACTGTCAATACAACTATTCCCCGAATGTACATAAAGCTGCGTATGCTCCAGCTGCTGTACGGAACGTTCCATGTATTGCATCAGCTCATCATATTGTTGATTCAGCAGCAACGTTTGCATCGTACCCAGATGATTTTTCATATCATGCCGAAGAAATCTCTGCTGTTCCTGTGATTGGTAAATCAGGTCCAACTGATTTCTGTAAGCTGCCGATTGTTCCTCCAATACGGTCTGACGATGCAATGCAGCGTGAGTGCGTTCCAAGGAGCCAAACAAATAAAACACCACAATGTTGATCAATACTGTAGTCAGCAGCACGATCCATGAGGGGTGAAAGATCAGCAGAATCATACTGCAGATCGGCACTGCCAGAATGAATAATACATATGGGTGTTTCCCAAGTCTTTTTTCAAACCATCGCATCAGAAGAACAATTGCCGCCAACAAAACAGATGCGCCTAAGCCGGACTGCACAAATACGGAATAGGGTGAGAATACTCCATTATGATACTGCGCTGCAATCAGTATTCCCTGCTCGCAAACCGCTGTGATCTCGCCCACCAATACTGACATTCCCATGTGCAGAAAAAAAGACGGCCGGTACAGAATATACAGCAGTATCAGGCAAACCGTATTGATGATAAAATGATGCATGATGGCATCTACGGAATCAAAGGTCAGCAGAAGGATCGCATACATCACACCATATATTGGCAACATCTTTCTGAGTGGTATCTTCTTTGCATATACCATATGGAAAAATCGTTGATATGCCAATACCTGAATGCCGATTGCAGCCAATATTGCAAAAATACTCAGCAATTCATTCCAATCAATGTGCATTGTCCTCACCGCCTTAATTTCATAACATGATACTGTTTCATCAGCTGTCCCCGTATCTCATTGCGTAAAGCACGGCTGATGTATAACCGCTCACCATTGGTCAGTTCTACATATTCATGGGTAAATGCGGTAATATGCATAGGGTTCACAGCATAGCAGCGATGAATCTGCAAAAA
>JAFXJT010000013.1 GCA_017532085.1 Oscillospiraceae bacterium
AAAAAACCTCCGATGCTTTCACATCGGAGGTTTGCTGGTCTGAGTGACGGGACTTGAATCCACGGCCTCTACCACCCCAAGGTAGCGCGCTACCAACTGCGCCACACCCAGACAACATATACATTATAGCACATTGCATGCTGCTTGTCAAGAGAAAATGTCAAAAAAAGCGAAACGGACGAAAAATGCACAAATCATATCTATGATTTGTGAAAATAGACAATGCGCATAGATAAAAGCAGGGAAAACGGTGTCATCCGGTTTGGATGACACCGTTTTTAAGTATCTTAGAACAACTTAGTGGGATCTACTTCGTACTTATCGGTGCAGATCTTAATGAGGTCGATCAGAGCCAGAATACCGCCCAGACCGAAGCACATGCTGGCAACGATTTTCACGACACCCTTCTTGGTCTCGCCCATCATGAAGTTATGAATGCCCAAACCGCCGAGAAGCAGGCAGATAACGATCATCATTGTCTTATCCTTACCGGCCAGATCGCCAGCGCCGCCAGCAGCACCGCCCTTGAGAGCAACGCCACAGTTCAGACATACAGATGCACCTGCATCAACAGTGTTACCACAGTTCTGGCAAAAAGTATTACCAGTACCTGCCTTCACACCACACTTCAAGCAGATAGCCTGATTATCATTGACTTCAGCACCACAGTTTCTACAGAACATAGCAAAAATCCTCCTGTTAATTATTGATGCACCTGCATCTTAAGGTACCTACATAAATATATCACAATTTTGTCATTTTGTCAACACACAAGTCGAAATTAGGCATTTTATACATATTCATGTCGATGCCATTATGCGAATTATCCAATTTACGATGAATCCGATTAAAATAAGAGTCAGAATCAAGTGATCAATCCACGGTTTAGGGAACAATCGGCCATCATACAAAAAATAGAGATAGAGAATCGGCATTGCCCAGAACATGAGATGCTCTTTGAACGCGATGGATAAATTGCCTTGGAGTGCCTGCAAAGTAGCCCTTGTCATACCGCAGCCGGGACAGGGTATGTGCAGAAGGGAGTCAAAAATGCAGGAGAAATCCAGCATACGCAGAATAGCCACGGCAAGAAAATAGCAGATTGTAAGCAGCAGTTTTCCTTTGAAATCTTTAATTTTAAAACGTGAGTATTTCATTCTTCTGTTTCAATGGGCAGGATATGCCAGCATTCCTCTGCATATTGACGGATGGTACGATCAGAACTGAACGGACCGGCAGCGCATACATTATGCCATTGCTTGACAGCAAAAGCGGTTCTGTCGGAATAATCATTGATCGCACGGAGTTTGGTTTCGACATAGGAGGGGAGATCGCCTAACAGATAGTAGTGATCAGGTGTATGCCAGCTTGCACCATCCAGCAAAGCAAAATAGAGCTCTCTGAATTCGCCGGTACCGCCATCGGATACCGTGCCGTCGATCAGTGTTTTGACAACACGAGCGATCAGGGGATTGTTTGCAAAGACAGCACGACTGCAATATTCGGGCTGAATCGTTTCCAGCTCTTCAACAGTAGCGCCAAAGATATAGTTATTTTCCATTCCGGCAGCGGCAACGATTTCGATGTTTGCGCCATCCATAGTACCTAAAGTCACGGCGCCGTTGAGCATCATTTTCATATTGCCGGTACCGGAAGCCTCGGTGCCGGCTGTGGAAATTTGTTCGGAGATATCACAAGCGGCAACGAGCTTTTCAGCATAGGATACATTGTAATTCTGGACAAAAACAACCTGAATCAGATGGTTCACTTCAGGATCGTTTGCGATCAGCGCGGCGATTTCATTAATAAACTTGATAATGGCTTTTGCACGACGATAGCCCGGCGCAGATTTTGCACCGAACAAGAACGTGGTGGGGTGGAATTGTTGAATGCTGCCATCCTTGATGCCGAAATAGATCCATAAGATGGAAAAAGCATTGAGCAGTTGGCGTTTATATTCATGCAGACGTTTGATCTGAATATCAAAGCAAGAGGCAGGATCAATGGCAATGCCTTCTGTTTTGAGAATATACTCGGCAAGCTGTTGCTTTTTCTGTTGTTTGATTGCAATAAACTGTTGTATCACATCGGGGTTTTCTGCATCCTGATGCAGAGGATTGAGCAGATCCAGATCCAAGAGGAACTGTCGGGAACCGAGTCGGCTTTCCAGCAGTGCAGAAAGCTCGGGGTTGCAGACACCAAGCCAGCGTCGCTGTGTGATACCATTGGTTTTGTTCTGGAATTTTTCGGGATTACGCCGGAACCAGTCGGAAAGCACGGTGGTTTTAAGCAGCTCGGTGTGAATCTCGGCAACGCCATTCACATAAGCACCGGCATACATGGCAAGATTCGCCATATGCACCTGTCCGTTTTTGACAATCCGCAAAGCTTCAATGGACTTTTGGGGAAGATTCTCGGTATAAAGCTCTTGGAGAAATGCTTCAGAGATCTGGAGGATAATACCATAGATTTCCGGCAACAGTTCATCCACGAGATCACAGTCCCATTTTTCCAGTGCTTCCTGCATAATGGTATGATTGGTATAGGAGAAAATATGCTTTGCAACAGAAAGCGCATGATCAAAAGCAAAGCCTTCCGTCATAAGCAGACGAATCAGTTCCGGAATGGAGATGACAGGATGGGTATCGTTCAATTGGATCGCCAAATGATCTGCCAAAGTATCCAGCGTACCGAACTGAGCCTTATGTTTTTTCAGAGCATCGGCAAGAGAAGCAGCACAGAAGAAATACTGCTGTTTTAAGCGCAGAGCTTTGCCTTCGCGTGTATCATCATTGGGATATAAACAACGGGAAAGATCCTCTGCCGCTACAGATTCGGCAGCAGCCTGCAAATAAGCCTGCTGATTAAAGGTATGGAAATCGAATGCATTGACAGGTTCCGCCTGCCAGAGACGCAGTGTTCCGATATGAGGCTTTTGATTCTCCTTCGGATAGCCGAAAATGGGCATATCATAGGGCACTGCACGAACAGTCTGATTGGCATAATGAACGAGAACAGCGTCCTGATCGCAGCGCTGACTCCAGCAGTCACCGAACCGTGACCAGTCATCACCGGTTTCGATTTGTCTGCCATCTTCAAAGGACTGCTTGAACAAACCGTAGCGATAGCGGATACCATAGCCGTCTACAGGCAGAGAACAGGCAGCTGCACTATCAAGAAAGCAGGCAGCGAGTCTGCCCAGACCGCCGTTGCCAAGAGCGGCATCTTCGATTTCTTCAAATACTGAAATCGAAACGCCCTCTTGCTCCAAAGCATTGCTGACGTCATCCAGCAGACCAAGGCAGTATAGATTGTTATAAATGGCACGACCCATCAGAAATTCCATAGAAAAATAGCAGGCACGTCTGGAAGCAAGATGCGCTTTTTGACACTGTGTCCAATGAGGACGCCACACTTCCATGACAGCATGCCCCAGCGCATTGTGAAGGGACTGGATATTGACTTGTGAAAGTGGCATCTGCAATTGCTGCTTGCAGCGTTCCAGCAGAGCCTTTGCGGATATGGTTTGATTTGACATGAGCAGGTACTCCTTTGTGTTGGGGATCATTGTTTCTGTACAGCTTCTTTTGCAGGCACATCGGCCGGTTCTGAAGAAACTGTACTTGCAGTTCTGCCGTAGGTATCGTTCAGCTTGCGGATTTTTTTGCAAAGCTTTTCGGTATAATCGGTTTCGGCAGTACGATAGCACCAGTTGCCGCCTAAGGTAGATGGCGTATTGATACGATCAGAAGGCGGTGCGTTGAAAAAGTCTTGTATCGGTGCTATGGCAATATTTGCAATGCTGCTCCATGCAGCACGAACCATAGCCTTGGGAAGCTGAGATTCTTTTTTCACTGCAAGATATTGCATAGCATAGGCATTGGTTTGCGCACTGTTGGATTTGATCCAGCCGCGCAAGGTTGGATTATCATGTGTTCCGGTATAGCAAATGCAGTTGGGCGTTGCAAAAGAATGTGGCAGATAGGGATTCTGGGCATCGCTGTCGAAGCCAAACTGCAATACCTTCATACCGGGAAATCCGGTGCGTTTGAGCAGTCGGATGACAGCCGGCGTAATATTGCCGAGATCCTCAGCAATCACGTGCATGGTGCCAAAACGAGCTTTTGCCGCTTGCCAGAGCGCATAATCGGGTCCTTTATACCATTTGCCGTGTTCAGCGGTTTGAGCACCGTAAGGTACAGCATAATAGCGTTCAAATCCACGGAAATGGTCGATACGCACTACATCATAGAGGTTCATTGTAAAGGCGAGGCGATTGAGCCACCATTGATAGCCGTTGGCTTTCATAGCATCCCAGTTCCAGATGGGATTGCCCCAGAGCTGACCGGTGGTTGCAAAGGCATCAGGCGGACAGCCCGCCACAACGGTAGGGCGTTTTTCGTCATCCAGTTGAAAGAGCTTAGGCTCTGCCCAGACCTCAGCACTGTCATATGCCGCATAGATAGGAATATCCCCGACAATCTGAATGCCATGATCGTTGGCATATTGCTTGAGCGCTTCCCATTGGGTAAAAAAGCAATACTGAATAAACTGATGAAATGCGATTTCTTCAGCATATTGTTTTTTTGCTGTTGCAACTGCAGAAGCTTCATATTGTGCAAGGGAAGGATCCCATTCAAACCATGGTTTTCCGTTGTTGGCGGTTTTGATCGCCATAAACAGAGCATAGCAATCGAGCCAACGCTTATGTACTGTGCAGAATTTTCGATATCCGGAGGGCTTTCTTTTTTGAAAATTACGAAAAGCAATTTGCAATACGGGCAGCACCTGCCGGTAAAGTCTTTCATAATCAATTTTGGAAGCATCGGTATCCCATTCCAGACCGTCGTAATCAGCTGAACAGAGCCATCCTTTGGCAGCCAGAAGATCAAAATCAATCAAATAGGGATTGCCTGCAAACACAGAGCAGGACTGATAGGGAGAATCGCCATATCCGGTAGGCGAAAGGGGAAGAATCTGCCAATAGCGGCAGCCGGATTTTGCGAGAAAATCCACAAAGTCAAAGGCAGCCTTGCCGAGTTTTCCGATACCATGTCGGGATGGCAGCGCCGAGATGGGGAGCAAAATACCGCTTTCACGCATAAGGGTACCTCTTTTCTGGTAATGTCCGCAGAAGGAAATGTGGATAACTGCGGCCGAACATCATATACTATGCTTCAAAAGCATTGGAAAGGAGCAATCAGATTGAAGCAGGCAGGCGGTTATGTGATCGCATTTTTATATGGATTTTTCTTATATGCGCTCATTGAAATTACATTTCGGGGATATACTCACTGGACCATGGCGCTGACCGGAGGCGTGGTATTGGCAGTGCTGTATGATATGGAGTGCAGACTCACTGCACATTGTATCGTGCGGGCATTGCTGGGTGCGTTGTTTATTACAGCCATGGAATTTACAGTGGGCGTGTTCGATAATCTTGTTATGGGATGGATGGTCTGGGATTATTCTGAAGTACCATGGAATCTGATGGGGCAGATTTGTCTGCCGTTTTCAGCACTTTGGTTTGTGATCTGTCTTCCGGCAGGAAGATTTTGCAGAGTCATAGCACAGCGGTTTCAGTGATTCCACAGCGGTTCTCCGAATGAGAGAAGATATTCGGTCAGCTCACATGCCATTTCGCATTGTTCTTGGATACGGGGATGACCGGGTGTACCGACACCACAGCGATGGAATCGAAAGCGTTTGACTCTGGGACTGTTCAGAAGCGCACAGGCTTCATCCAGCAAACCGTCCCAGAAGGGATCGTGCATAAGGATTGTCAGCAGCAGAACAAAGGTTGCCTTGGGATACTTCTGCATCAGATCACGGATCAGGCTGCAATACGTTTGCAGCCATACTTCTTTTTTCTTGTCATCGGGGATACAGTTATCCTTCTCGCCCACATGGTGATCGTTCTGGCCGATTGCGAAAAGCACCACATCGGGAGTATAGCGAGAAAAATCCCATTCCGAGGCGGGAGCGAAGGGCACATATGCCATTTGATGGTAAGCGGTTTCCATACCGATTTTGCCATATTCAAAATAGCCGGTATTATCCAGCAGAGCAATGCCGCCCTGTGCGGTAAGATGTATCTGCGCACCCAAAAGCCGAGCTGTCTGCATCGCATAGCTATGCCATGCATTATCCAAAGCCGCATCATATACAGGCGGATCGGTTTTTCCGGTGTAATCATATGCTTCGCAGACAGCTCCTGCACTGACGCTGTCTCCATAGCATTCGATGCGCCGCTGTGGCAGCGCCGGCAGAGAAAAGACTGCTCCGTTTTCTGCAAGACTGATTTCATTCAGTACAAAATAATGCGTTGCATCCTGACGTTTGAACAGGATACATTCATGTGCGCCATCCGATTCCACAGGAATCCATACCGTTTGAGGGATGTTTGTATCCTTTGAGAGCGTCAGTTTGCCCTCAACCCCATCTAAAATATAACCGATGACAGGATCACCATAGGCGCGATAATCAGTCAGAGTCACACAGAGCTGTTTACCGTAAAAACCGAAACGAACCATGGAGCCTGCCCAGTAAAATGCGGGTGCATCGGGATTGTTCCTATCGATACGGCCCATATATTGCAGGGCGCTGTGAGAAGGTAAGACCACTTGCATCATAAATATGCCTCCGAAGCTGTGCGGAATAGAGGATTAGAGTCAGAATCTTCAGATATTATAGCATATTCTTCAGCGAATTGCAAGGCGAATTTCACATGATATCTTGTGAGAAGCAGATGAAAATTTTGTAAGCGCTTGCTTATTTTCCCAAGATGTGATAAAATAGGAGGCAGTATTATTCGGAAAGGAATCATATGATCATGCAGGATGAAAAGAAGCTTCCATCTGATGCATCAGCGGATACAGCAGAAGAAGCAGAACAATTAAAGGAACAAAAGATTTCGGCATTCCAGCAGACGCGGATGAAGGAAGCGCAGACACGACGTGCCAATGAACTGGCGGAACGGGAGCGGCAAGCTGCTGCGGAAGAAGCAGCCTATCAAGCGAGAGAAGAATATGCAAAATTGCTCAATGAAGATAAGATTGATCTCATTCGGCTGAAGCAGGGAGTCATTGAAGATAGCGACAAGGTATTCCCTCATAAAGAACCGGAAAAGAAGTATACTGTCGCTGAAAGAATCGGCAACTGGTTATACCATTCCAAGTGGTGGCTGGGCATTGCTTGTTTTTGTGTATTCATCATTGGTTTTCTGGTGTATGACCATCTGACAAAGGTAGATCCGGATTTGAATCTTCTTTTGGTCAGTCATAATTATGAGATCTATCTCAATGCAGAAACGCTCTCGGATATGCTGGAAAAGGACTGTCCGGATTATAATGAAGACAAAAAAGTATTGGCATCGGTGGTCTATGTACCGGCCTCGAAGGCAACGATGGAAGGCGGAGGATATACTGCTTCCTATAGCACCAATCTTCTGGTGCAGATGCAGAGTGATATGTGTATGCTGATGATTTGTGATGAGGGATCGGATGCTTATCTGGAGCCGGATAATATGTTTGTTAATCTTGCGGAGCTGTATCCGGATTATGATTTTATTGATGGCTATCGTGTGCGTTTGGATCAGACAAGCTTTTCGCAGTGGCTGGGCCTCAAAAAGAATTTAAATCCGGGCACATATCTTGCGCTGCGCATGCCTTCTCCGAATATGAGCGGCGATGAGGAGATGCAGGCTGCCTATGATAAGGCGATTCCTGTTCTGGAGTCATTGTTGGAGCAGCTTGCATCTGCACCACCTGCTCCGGAGCTTTCCGAAACCGAATCATCAACCTGACATGGGAGGTGTCCATAAATGGAAGAACAGTTGAAGGGTGAAAATCAAGGCATACTCAATCCAAAACCCATGCAGAACGTAAAAGTGCTCAGCGGACCGCAAAAGGCAATGCGGCTTGCGATTGCTGCAGCAGTTTTGGTGATAGCTGTTGTGATTGTGATAATGATTCGCAATCAGTATCAGAAGCCGATCAAGACATATTATAAAGCATTGCATCAAAAAGATGCTTCGGGGATGTGTGAAGCATTTCCGAGCTGGTTGATTGAGGCACCAACCAATCCGGATGCAATGTCGATTTATGATATGTGTTCTGTGGTGGTGTCTTCTGTGAATTCACGATATGGCGCTGCCTATCGTGTATCGGTGGATGTCAGTACAAAAACGGAAGTGGAAGCTGACTATCTGCAGAAGCTTGAGGACGGAATCCGTTCTCAGTATCAAGTCGAGGTGGATGTATCAGAAGGCTTGCGGCTTAAGCTTGTTGTAATGTATTCGAATGGCAGTACAGAATATCAGGCAATTGAATATGCCAAAATTTATAAAATCAACGGACATTGGTATCTGTTGGATGTTCCCAATGATAAGGAGTAAATCAATTTGTAGGATGCTTTCTGAATTGTAATACGGGGTATCTGATGAAACAGTTTCCGTCAATTTCAAGATTTTTTCTTAAGGTTTTCACAGAACTTGCATATTGCTCGATTATAACTTGAAAGAGAGATACATAAAAATAGGAATAGGGAAAACGATCAGCTCAGAAAGGATATTTTATGAGTAAAGTTTTCCATTACAGTGCAAAGATGCTTAGTCTGCTTATGACAGCAGTTTTGTGTACCGGATGTACCATTGCCGATTCCAACAAGGATAGCGTTATTGTCTCAGAGGCCGAGAAGAAAGCTGAGACTAGTCAGTTATCCAATGATTCAGAGGCTTCCTCTTTACAGCAGTCTGCAGGATCTGCTCTGGAGATGGATGCCTATACGAATATTGATCTGAGCAAAGCGGATTTGAAGGATACTTGGGATGACAATGCTGTTCAGCTGCATTTTTCGGAAAACGAAGTTGTTGTGCAGCCGCAAGATGCCGTATCTTTGCAGGATCGTACACTGCGGATTACCCAAGAGGGTGTGTATGTTTGCTCCGGTGTGTGGGAGGATGGCTGCATCCTTGTAGAGCTGCCGGATGAACAGGCGAAAGCGCAGATTGTGCTCAACGGCGTATCCATTACCTCCAAAACCACGGCACCGATCCAGGTCAGACAGGCAGATAAAGTCATTCTGACGCTTGCACCCGATACCACAAATTTCTTGACGGATGCAGAGGAGTATTCGGAGTTCTATGAGGATAATGAACCCAATGCCTGTATTTTCAGTAAAGATGATCTGACCATTAACGGCAGCGGTCATTTACAGGTCACTGCCAATTGGAATCACGGTATTCGATGCAAGAACGATTTGCGTATTGTCAATGGCTCTGTGACAGTGAATGCTGCGAATCATGCCATTAAGGGTGATGATTCTGTAGTAATGGTAAATGGCTCTCTTACGCTCAATGCCAAAGGAGATGGTATCAAAACAGATACCATTGATGAAGACGGCAAAGGATATATTGACATGGAAGGCGGCAGAGTTTCTGTTGTTGCAGAACAGGATGCTGTGGATGCTGCCATTGCTTTTGTTATGATTGGCGGAGCATTATCTTTGAAAAGTGGCGGGGGAATTGCAAATGCACCCTCACATTCTGATCAGTTCATGCATGGCGGCTGGAATGATTGGTTTACAGGGAACGATACCGACGATACAACGGTTAGTACGAAAGGAATCAAAGCAGGGGCTTTGTTGGCCGTGACCGGAGGCACCATAGATGTGGAATCCTCAGATGATGCAATGCATTCTAATGGTGATGTCTCTTTGACCGGCGGTAAAATTTCGCTTTCGGCGGGGGATGATGGCATACATGCCGATCAAGAACTGATCATTGATCAAAACACAGTGCTGCGGATTTCCGAATCCTATGAAGGGATTGAAGCCTACCATATCAATATCAATGGCGGTGAAATCCATGTGAATGCCGTTGATGACGGACTGAATGCAGCCGGTGGTGATACCGCATCGTCAATGGTTGTTCCCGATGGTGATATGTCGTTGCCGGATGGCGAAATACCGCCAAATCGGCCAAACGGCAGCTTTGGGAATGGTATGCAGGAAGAATTTGGCGGCAGTCCTCCCGAAGGCTTTGATGGCGGAATGCAGGGAGAATTTGGCGGCAGGCGTCCCGGTGGGGGACCACAAGGCGGCTTCGGCGGCGGAATGCAAGGAGGCTTTGGCGGATTTGCAGCCGGATCCGGAGAAATTGTAATCGGCGGAGGATATCTATATATCAATGCTTCCGGCGATGGGATAGATTCCAACGGTAATATTGCAATGACCGATGGCTGTGTGATTGTCTGCGGGCCTACGAATAGTGCAAACGGTGCGCTTGACTGCGGTGATCGGCAGAATACGATTACGATCAGCGGAGGCACTTTGATCGCTTTGGGTGCAACCGGCATGATGGAAACGCCTGAAGCAAACTATATTGCAACAGGTTCGCTGCAAGCGCAGGCAGGTACCTTGATTGTTGTTACCAATGCGCTGGGAGAAGTTTTGGCTGCTCTTGAAACACCAAAGCAGGCAGCCGGTATTGTATTTAGCTGCAATGGTGCCTCTGATGGCTATATCGTTTACACCGGCGGCAGCTATGAAGGCACACGGAATGCAGATGGCTTTGGTACAGGCGGTACCTATGATCCCGGTGCTGAGATCTGTTCCGGTGGAGGCAGCTTTGATATCAGCGGCATGGGCGGTTTCGGCCGAGAACACAAAGACTTTTGAGTGAACATCAAAGAAGCGGCGGCTTTTCGTATCAGAAAAGCACGCCGCTTTTACGTTGACTTTTTATGTGAAAATGGGTATAATGGTGTAGGAAAGGTGTGGTGTTATGTCAAAAAAAATTGCTGTGATATTCACTGGCGGAACCATTTGCTGTGAAACAGTACAGGATGGCACTCGTCGTCCGCATGCCGAAACGATGGGATATCAATTGTTGGACACCTATCGCGAACAGCATCCGGAACAAGAATTTTCCGTGGATATGCCTATGAATATGCTGAGCGAGGATTTCACACCCTTCGCATGGAATCTCTTACTGGAAGCCCTTCGCCGCGTTGCAGGCAATGAGGTGTGCGGTGTCATCATCGCACATGGCACAGATTCTCTTGCTGAAACCGCAGCCATGCTTTCCGTAGCGTTGCTGGGTTATCGGTTGCCTGTGATTCTGGTATCGGCGCATTCGCCCTTGACAGATCAGCGTACCAATGGTCATGTGAATTTTGCTGCTGCAGTGCAATTGCTGCAGCAAGAGATACCGCATGGCGTGTGGGTAGTGTATCAGAATCCCGAAGATGTGGTTTATGTGCATCAGGGAGCCCATTTGCGTGCCTGTGCCAATGAAAGCGATTCCTTTTTCAGTCGAGATATGCAGCCGATTTCTACTTTTGTTCCACCAAAACAGAAAAAAACGCATGAGATTGCCTCACCGTTGTTTTCTATGTCGTTGTTTTCAAAAACAGATTCGGTATTGCTGATTCGTCCTTATATCGGTCAGCGCTATGATCGAATGGATCTTGAAGGGATTGCAGCAATCATACACGGTACCTATCATTCAGAAACGGCAAATTCTCAGTACGATTCTCCATATTCGGTGCGCTATCTGATAAAAGAGGCAAAGAAGAATGAGATACCGGTATTTTTAGCCCCATGCAATGCTGTTCGGCAGCAGTATGGATCGGCTGCGGATCTCGTTGAGGCAGGTGCTGTGCCTTTGACGGATGCCTCTGTACAGCTTGCTTATGGCGCAGCTTCTGTGGGAATTTCCTTAGGGTATCGAGGTACTGCGTTGTATGAATGGGTGTCTGTGGTCTGTGAATTGTTTGCCGACTGAATCATTTTCGCCATTCTTTGCGCTGACGCATATAAATTTTTCTGGATTCACTGAGAAAAGTATGTACGTGTGTGGTTTTGAAATCCATATATGTCCATGGAAAGGGATGCCATCCACCACGAGCGTAAAATAATGTGAGCTCGGCATAGATGCCGTTTTGCAGCGGAATCCGATGCCCTGCATTTTTGGTGGTTGCCAAAGTAAGACGTCCGCAGCCGATCAATCCCGGATCAAGATTGATTCGCCGATTGCCATCAACAGCATATTCGGCTTCGATGGCGTTGGTCTTTTCTTTGATCATGGCAAGTGTGGCAGGATCTTTGCATTCATGGAAGCTGAATAAGATTCTCTGTGCAGTACCGCCCATTTCTCGGTCGTAGTAAGGAGAGATCTCCGAGAAGCAATAGGGTGCCGAAATGACATCCATGGTACCGAATTCAGCAATCAATCGTTCTTTCAGAAGCGCTGCTTCTGCTTCACTGGTATATAACATTGCAAGAATCAGTTTTTCTCGTTCGAATTGCGCTGTGGTTCCCATAGTATCCTCCTGTTATGAATATCCTATTCATCTTAGCATGCAAATGAAAGATTGTCAAGAAAGAAAGGAGCATTCCATGCACCGAAAAAAGACAGAGCATACTGCTGCTTTGCAAAAAAAGGCTGTTGAAATCTGTGATCGGCTGGATACGGTTTATCCGGAAGCACCATGTTCTCTGGAATATCAGGAGCCGTATCAGCTGATGATTGCTGCAAGACTCAGTGCACAATGCACCGATGCACGTGTGAATATTGTAACAAAATCACTGTTTTTGCAGTATCCGTCCATTCAGGCGTTTGCCGATGCCGATCTTACCGAGCTGGAGGAAGCTGTGCGTCCCTGCGGATTCTATCGCACAAAAGCCAAAAGCATTCAGGAGATGTGCACACGCTTGCTTACCGTATATCATGGCGTGCTGCCCGATACGTTGGAAGAGCTTTTGACCTTATCGGGAATCGGCAGAAAAACTGCAAATCTCTTGTTGGGTGATATCTACGGAAAGCCGGCTGTTGTGACCGATACCCATTGCATCCGCATTTCCGGCAGATTGGGGCTTACAAAACGACATCTGCCCGAACAGGTAGAGGAGGATCTGCGTATGGTGCTTCCACCGGAGCGATCGTCCCGATATTGCCATCAGATTGTTCAGTTCGGAAGGGATGTCTGCCGAGCGAGAAATCCGCTTTGTGAACAGTGTCCGCTTCGGGATTTGTGTGTGGATCCTGCATTTACAAAGCATAAAGGTGCAAGTTCGTTAAATAAATAAAAAAACGGAAAAGTGCTTGACAAAAATGAATGTGCATGCTATAATCAAAATCAAAGCTGTGACGAAGACAAGTTTGCGGAATGCAACGCTTTCAGAGACCCGACGGTTGGTGTGAGTCGGGAGTGCCATGCCGGAAACATCCCTTCTGAGCTGGAATGCTGAACGTATTATGAGTAAGTGTTCCCGTGAGGCTGCGTTAAAGCAAAGGACTTACTTGCAACAAATTGTGCAACGAGTTCGCTGAGTGGTGTACATATAGATGTACGCAATTTGAGTGGTACCGCGGGTAAACGTAATGTTCGCTCGTCTCAAGAGTTTTTCTTGAGACGGGCGTTTTTGTTTTATAAAACCATGTGAGAAAGGATGAACAGTGATGAGTACCATGAAGCCTGTAGATGGCAAGAATACTGAGCAGAAGATCAAAGAGGTTGCACAGCGAATTCGTAGTCTGCGTGAAGATTTGGGTATTACCATTGATGAAATGGCAGACCGCACAGGTTTTTCCGTTGATGAGTATACATTGTTTGAATCCGGAGAACAGGATTTCAGTTTTACATTTATACATAAATGTGCCGGTGTATTTGATGTTGATATCACCGAGTTGATGGAAGGTCACAGTCCGGAGCTGACCGGATATACTGTGACTCGAAAAGGCGAAGGCATGCCGATTGTTCGCCGCACCGGTTTTGTTTATAATCGTCTTGCCCATAAGTTCAAAGATAAAATTGCAGAACCGTTTCATGTGGTGATTCCCTATTCTGAGGAAGCACTGTCACGTCCGCTGCATCTGGGCAGTCATGCAGGACAGGAAATGGATATTGTTGTAAAAGGTACTTTACGAATGATCATCGGTTCTCATACAGAGACTCTGCATGAAGGTGATTGTATCTATTATGACAGCTCGATTCCTCATGATGAGATTGCGCTGGGCGGCGAGGATTGTGAAATCTATGCTTTTGTTATGAATCCCAAGGGCAGCGGCATGAGTGAGTATCATGAAAAAGTACAGGAGCAGGTTGTGACCAATGTGGATAAAGCTGGTTTGTCGCATCCTGTTGCGGAGCGCTTTATCTCTTGCGAAACCGATGAAAACGGTGTGCTTTCCGGAATCAACTTCCGCAATGCCGATCGCTTTAATTTCGCATTTGATGTTGTGGATGCTATTGCAGAAAAAACGCCTGATAAACTGGCGATGATCCATGTTTCTGAAGATTATACAGAGCGTCGGTTTACCTTTTCGGATATCAAACGCTATTCCTGCCAGACTGCCAATTACTTCAAATCCTTGGGTATTCAGCGTGGTGATCGAGTTATGCTGGTGCTCAAGCGGCATTATCAGTTCTGGTTCTCGATTCTTGCACTGCATCGTTTGGGTGCAATTGTCATTCCTGCCACAAATCAGCTTATGAAGCATGATTTTGAATATCGTTTCCAGGCAGCAGGTGTTTCTGCTGTGGTATGTACTGCCGATGGTTCTGTGGCTGATGAAATTGATTTGGCAGCAGCACAGTGTCCGGAGCTGAAGGTGAAAGTATTGGTCGGCGGAAAACGCGATGGCTGGCAGGATTTCAACGATGATCTTCCGGCATACAGTACACATTTCCGTCGTGCAGAAGATGCTCCCTGCGGCACAGATCCGATGTTGATGTTCTTCACATCCGGTACAACCGGATATCCCAAAATTGCTCTGCACAGCTTCCAGTATCCTCTGGGACATTATACAACAGCACGTTATTGGCATAATGTTGATCCCAACGGCATTCATTTTACGATCTCTGATACCGGATGGGGTAAGGCATTGTGGGGTAAATTATATGGTCAATGGCTTTGTGAGACAGCGGTATTTGTCTATGACTTTGATCGGTTCCATGCAGATGATATCTTGAAGATGTTTGCCAAATACAGCATCACAAGTTTCTGTGCACCGCCAACCATGTATCGTTTCTTTATCAAAGAAGATCTTTCGAAATATGATCTTACAAGCTTAAAGTATGCAACCATTGCCGGTGAAGCATTGAATCCTGAGGTATTTCATCAGTTTAAGCGTGCAACGGGGCTTTCCCTGATGGAAGGCTTTGGTCAGACCGAGACTACGCTTGCAATTGCAAACTTTGTCGGAATGACACCAAAGCCCGGTAGTATGGGCAGACCGAATCCGCTGTTTGATGTGCAGATTCTTTCTGCGGAGGGAACTCCTGTGGGTGCCGGTGAAACCGGTGAAATCTGTATTCGCCTGAAAGAGGATCCGATTTGCGGATTGTCTTTGGGATACTATCGTGATGAAGAGAATACGAAGGCCGCCTGGCATGATGGGTATTATCATACCGGTGATACTGCATGGCAGGATGAGGATGGATATTACTGGTATGTTGGCCGTGTAGATGATCTGATCAAGTCTTCCGGCTATCGTATCGGACCCTTTGAGATTGAAAGTGTTATTATGGAACTACCTTATGTACTGGAATGTGCTGTGACCGGTGTTCCCGATGAGATCAGAGGTCAGGTTGTGAAAGCCACCATTGTTTTGACTGAGGGCACTGATCCTTCCGATGCTCTGAAGAAGGAGATCCAGGAATATGTAAAGAATGCAACCGCACCTTATAAATATCCTCGTGTGGTTGAGTTCCGTGACAGCTTGCCTAAGACAGTGGGAAGCGGTAAAATCCGTCGTTCTGAGCTGCGTAAAGAAGATGCGCAAAAAGCTGCAAAAGATGAATCCAATTCATAAAGCAGAAAAGAGCTGTGTCAACAGAGATTGACACAGCTCTTTGTAGTCTATTAGAAAACCTTGTTTGCGGTGATTATACCATAGGCTGCAGGGTTTCACTGGGAGTCTGCTCGCCGGCAGTGGGAACTGCTTGGGGAACAGCAGACTGTGCGCCGGGCAAATCTGCAAGCTTACCGCCTAAGAATCCTGCCAGCAACGCACGCAAATCCACGCCGGTTGCGGCAGTGAGGCCATCCGTGATCTGTACTGTGGAACCAATGACATCACCGACGAGCTTGCTGCTGTTGCCATCGCCATACATCGTGATCTTATCAACCTGAGCAAGCGGCATGGCAGCATTTTTGACCACATCGGGCAGAGCTTTGAAGTACATTTCGAGAACGGCAGCTTCACCATATTTCTTCATAGCCTCAGCCTTGGCGTTGATACCCTCAGCCTCAGCAAGACCTTTTGCACGGATTGCATCCGCTTCTGCCTGACCAACAGCAGCGATACCTTCTGCTTCCTGCATTTTTGCAAATTTCGCAGCTTCGGCTTCTGCCTTCTGTGCTTCTGCTTCCTGTTCGCGCTGGAAACGATCGGCTTCTGCTTCTTTTTTCAGTTGATAGAGCTTTGCATCGGCTTCTTGCTGTGCTTTATATTTCGCTGCTTCTGCCATCTTCTTGATCTCGGCATCCAATGCTTTTTCACGGACTTCAGCTTCTTTGGATTTCAGCTCAATATCCTTTTCCGAAGCGGCGATATCCGCATTTGCTTTCGAAACCTCGATGGTTTTACGCTGTTCCTCACGCTGGATTTCATAGGCAGCATCCGCAATTGCCAACTGCGTATCGGATTCCTTTTTCAGTTCAGCCTGACGAATTGCAAGCTCGTTGTTCTTCTGGGCGATTTCGGTTTCAGCCAGAATACGAGCATCATTTGCCTCTTTTTTGGCTTTTGCCTTTGCAATTTCGATTTCCTTTTCGGATTCCGCTTTTGCAATGGCAGCTTTTTTCTGAATCTTTGTGGTATTATCAATACCGAGGTTTTCGATCAGATTCTGGTCATCCGTAAAGTTCTGGACGTTAAAGGAAACGATCTCCAGACCCATGCGATTGAGGTCAGGGGCAGCATTTTCCTGTACTTTTTCAGCAAATGCCTTCCGGTCATTGACCATTGCTTCCAGAGTCATCTGACCAACGATTTCACGCATATTACCTTCCAATACCTCGCGAGCAACCTTTGCGATATAATCGGTATCACGGTTGAGGAAGTTTTCAGCACCCAGCTTGATCAGCTCAGGATCGCTGCTGACTTTGATGTTAACATTGGCATCTACATTGATATTGATGTAATCGGCGGTAGGCACGGCACTGGATGTTTTCACATCTACGGCAATCAACTGTAATTTCAGTTTATCCACACGCTCAAAGAACGGGATACGGATACTTGCTTTACCGATAATGATCTTTTTTCTTAAGCCGGAGATGATGAAAGCAGTATCTGGCGGTGCTTTGAGATATCCGGTGAACAGAATGATCAGAATCAGCAACACTGCCACAGAGATCAAGATGATCTTAGTGAGATCAAAGGGGAATTCGGTCATTGCAAAGAGAACAGCTGCAATTGATTGTAACACGGGGGGTCACACTCCATTCTGTAATAATCATCTATATTTAAGATAGATGTCATAATCAGTATACCACAAGATTCGACAAAATGCAAGTAGAGTTTTGCTTTTTGAAGTGGGACTTGCAATCTTTGTCGAAATATGATATACTGAAGAAAAGCTTTGTTGATCTTTCGCTGTGTGTGTTCGGAGGTTATATATGGCAAAAAGACGTGTGCGATGGGATCGGATCGCCTTGGTAGCGATTCCGTTATTTGTAATTATATTGCTGATTGCAACGCAATGTACCGGAAAAAGCAATCAAAATCAAGAGAGTTCCGCAGAACTGTCGGTACAGAGCATTGCTGATACAGCACCGACGCTGAATCAGGGAGAGTTCGTTGTTGTGATTGATGCCGGTCACGGCGGCTATGACGGTGGTTCTACTGCACAGGGTGTAACGCGTCTGGAGAAGGATGACAATCTGCGTCTTGCGTTGAAGATGAAGGAAAAGCTTTCGACATACCAAGGCGTTACGATCCTGATGACACGTGAAACCGATGAATTTATTGGATTGCAGGAACGCTGTGATATTGCCAATCATGCCGGTGCCGATCTGTTTGTATCTCTGCATCGAAACTGTGCAGATGTGGGCTATGGTGTAGAGGTCTGGGTGGATAATGCTGAAGACCGCATTGATAATTTGTTGGCAGAGTATATTCTTGAGCTGTTGGAAGACGTAGGAATCTCAAGAAACCGAGGCAAGAAATATGGTTTCCGTGGTGTTTCCGATGGCGGAGCTGATAATCATACGGATAGTTATTATGTGAATGCCAATACAGATATGCCCAGCTGTCTTGTGGAGCTTGGCTTTTTGACGGCTGAGCAAGATAATATCAATTTTGATACGCATCTGGAAGAATATGCCGAAGCACTTGCACGTGCCGTCATAGAGCTGGGTACTGATGAAGGTATGTATCATCCTGCTTCACTTCAGTAAGCAGTGATGGTGCAAACATACTTGAGAAAACAGATAGAGAAAGGAAACAATACGCTTGCAACCGATTTCATTTACTGAATTAAAACGATACGCCAAGCAATCGACTTGCGGTTACCCTCAAATGAAGCTTGCGATTCTGGGAGATTCTGCAACACAGCAGCTTGCAGTTGCATGTAAAGGAGAGGGCATTCGCCGCAATTACGATCTTCAAGTGTTTGATGCGGATTACGATCAGATGGATGCTCTGACCATAGATCCGAATTCTGCGCTTTATGCCTTTGCACCGGATAATATCCTATTGTATTTTTGTACACAGAAATGCTTGCTGCGATATCAGGCACTGTCTGTTGCGGAACAAAAAAACTTTGCGGATCTGGAATGCCAAAGAATCTGTCTTTTGCTGAATCGTCTTGCAGCTCATACGAATGCAAAGGTTTTGCTTTGTGATTTTCCTGTAATAGATGACGGTGTGTTTGGTAATTATGCATTGCGTACAGAAACATCTTTTCTTTATCAGTTACGGCAGCTCAATGCCAAACTGGATGCTTGCATAGCCAATCAATATCCGAATGTGCATCCGATTGCACTCAGTGCCATACAAGTACAGCTTGGCAGTGCAGCATTTTCCGATGCCAGAATGTGGCATTTAGCAAAATTTGCAATGCGTAATGAGGCATTGCCCTATGCAGCTGCAGCAATTTTGGATGTGATCTCGGCTGTACAGGGGCGCATCAAAAAGTGTATTGTGCTGGATCTGGATCATACCCTTTGGGGCGGTGTGATCGGAGATGACGGCATGGATGGGATTGAGCTGGGTGAGCTTGGTGCAGGGCCTGCATTTGTGGCACTGCAACGATGGTTAAAGGCATTGCGGCAGCGAGGCATCCTGTTGGCAGTCTGCAGCAAGAATCATGAGGAAATTGCGAAAGAACCGTTTCTGCATCATCCCGATATGGTACTAAGGCTTGATGATATTGCCATGTTTGTTGCAAATTGGGAGGACAAAGCGACCAATATTATGAGGATTCAGAACACACTCAATATTGGTATGGACAGTATTGTGTTCTTGGATGACAATCCGTTTGAACGTGCCTTGGTTGCCGGTATGCTGCCGGAAATTACGGTGCCGGATCTTCCTGAGGATCCTGCGCTGGTGTTGGATTATTTGCAGTCGCTGCATTTGTTTGAGGCAACCGGCTTTTCTGAAGAAGATACAAACCGTACTGCGCAATATCAGGCGGAACTGCATCGCCATGCTGCACAAACCGAATATGCTGATTATCAAGATTATCTGGTCTCTTTGAAAATGGAAGCTGTGACTGCTCCGTTTGAATCATTTTACTTTGGGCGTATTGCACAGTTGACACAGCGTTCCAATCAGTTTAATCTGCGGACACAGCGGTATACAGAAGCGGAGATTCGTGCAATGGCGGAAAGTGATGCCTATCTGACACAGTATATGACACTGAGCGATCGGTTTGGCGATCATGGACTGATCAGTGTTGTGATTCTGAAAAAACAGGAAAACGCCTTGTTTATTGATACATGGTTAATGAGCTGTCGTGTTTTGCGCAGGGGAGCAGAGCAATATCTTTTCAATCAGATCGTTGCATTGGCACGCCGATCCGGCTATGATCTTCTGATTGGTGAATATCTTCCCACATCCAAAAACACAATGGTTGCGTCCTTTTACGAAGAATGCGGTATGACTCCTGCGGAGAACGGAAGATTTATTTTGCATTGTACAGAATATCAGCCGCATTCTACTGCAATTTCTGCTAAAGATAGTGGCAAGTGAAATTTCATAAAAATTCGTAAAAGTACTTGAAATCTTCTGAAAACTGTGGTATAATACCAGTGTTAGGATCGTTGTATCCCGCATAAGCAACGGTCACTTGCGTAAGAATATCGGTTTTACGTTATTCTGCAATAGTAGATGCGGAGAAATGAGGAGTAAAAATGAAGAAACTTACAATTCTTGCGTTGATTGCTGCTGCAGCCGCTGGTACTGCGGTTGCCATTGCTCTGACAAAGCGTAAGCATGATGCTGCTTGTCGTTATGATGCTGACAATGCGGATGAATATGACGATGAGTGCTGCTGCGATGCTTGTGGTGTCTGCGATATCTGCGAAGACAATATGGACGTAAAGATTCCGGACGAAACACCGGATGATGCTGCTTGTGAGGCTGATGCCGCTTCTGACGCTGAAGATGCAGAGAAGTCCGATGTTGAGGATGAGGCCAACGAATAATCGCAACGATTAAGTAAAAACGGGATGGCGTCTTTCGGCACATCCCGTTTTTGTTGTTTCAGAAAGGGCAGAATATGAAAAATGTCATTGTAATTGGAGCAGGACCTGCAGGCTTGACGGCAGCTTATGAGCTGCTGAAGGCCAATGAAGGGTACTCTGTTACGATTTTGGAAGAATCCGATGTATGCGGCGGTATTTCCCGCACCGTGAAATATAAAAATATGCGAATGGATATCGGCGGTCATCGATTCTTTACCAAAGATCCACGTGTGAATCAATGGTGGGAACATATGATGCCCACACAGGGTGCATTATCTATGGATGACCGTATTCTGAAACGGAAACGTAGACTATCGCCCGGTGGTCCTGATCCGGAAAAGACGGATCGTGTTATGCTGCTGCGGGACCGGGTTTCTCGTATTTATTATCAAAAAAAGTTCTTTGATTATCCGATTAGTGCAAAGCCGCAGACCTTTATCAATATGGGGATTCAGCAGACGATTCGTGCAGGCTTCAGTTATTTAGGTGCAGCAACACATAAGCGCTCAGAGGAATCTTTGGAAGATTTTTATATCAATCGGTTCGGAAAAACGTTGTATTCCATGTTCTTTGAGGGATATACCGAAAAGCTCTGGGGACGGCATCCGCGTGAAATATCCGCCGATTGGGGCGCACAGCGTGTGAAAGGCTTATCTGTTACAGCCGTGCTGCGTGATATGTTCGGCAAGCTTTTGCCGGGGAATGCTCCGAAAAAAGTTGAGACCTCTCTCATCGAGGAATTCCATTATCCGAAATATGGACCCGGTCAGCTTTGGGAACTGACTGCCGATGCTGTGAAAGAAATGGGTGGAGAAATCTGCTTTGGTTGTAAGGTGACAGGCTTACAGACACAAGGCGATTTGATCACTGCTGTTACTTATGAAAAGGATGGCGTGCAGCAAACCATGGAAGCCGATATGGTGCTTTCGTCGATGCCGCTGAAAGATCTTGTTGCCGGTATGCCGCAGGTTCCTGCCGATATTGCTGCCATTGCATCGGGTTTGCCTTACCGTGATTTTGTGACGGTTGGTTTGCTGGTTGATCGACTGAATCTTAAAAATGAAACAAAAATCCGTACACTGGGCAATATCGTGCCCGATTGCTGGATTTATGTACAGGATACCAATGTCAAGCTTGGCAGAATCCAGATTTTCAATAACTGGTCTCCCTATATGCTGCCGAATCCCGATCAGCAGATCTGGATCGGGCTGGAATACTTTTGTACGGAAGGTGATGCATTCTGGAATCTTTCCGAACAGGAATGTGCCGAGCAGGCGATTCTGGAGCTGATCCGTATGGGGATTCTTTCCAGTGCCGGCGGTGTCAAGGATTATCATCGTGAACGTGTCAAGAAAGCATATCCCGCCTATTTTGATACATATGATGAAATTGATCGTCTGATTGCATGGCTGAATACGTATGAAAACCTGTATTGTATTGGTCGTAACGGTCAGCATCGCTATAATAATATGGATCACTCTATGGCAACTGCCTTTGAGGCTGTGTATAATATTCGCCATGGTGTGACAGATCATACGAATCTTTGGAATGTAAATACCGAAAAAGAATATCATGAAGAAAAATAAGGAGGCCTCTTTATGAAATATCTTGTAATGCTTTGTGATGGCATGGCGGATTATCCCGTAGAGCAATTTGACGGTCGTACACCAATGATGATGGCAAAAGCACCGTTTATGCAGCATTTGGCTGCAAATGCTGAGGTCGGACTTGTAAAAACCGTACCGGATGGCATGAAGCCCGGCAGTGATGTTGCCAATCTTGCCGTGTTGGGATATGATCCTTCTGATTGCTATACCGGTCGTTCTCCGCTGGAGGCAGGCAGTATCGGCATTGATATGGCAGACGATGATGTATCTCTGCGATGCAATCTGGTGACAGTTTCCGATGAGCCTGTCTACGCTGATAAAACCATTCTTGATTATTGCGCTGATGATATTTCTACTGAAGAAGCAGCTGTGTTGGTGCAGTATCTTGCAGAGCAGTTCAACAATGAGGAGTTTGCATTGTATAGCGGTGTCAGCTATCGTCATTGTTTGATCTGGCATAAGGGTACTATGGATCTGGGTACGATCACACCGCCTCATGATATTACCGGCAAACCGGTTCGGGAATATCTTCCTGTACATCCTAACGCAGCAAAGCTTCTTGCAATGATGGAGCGTTCTTATGATTTGCTGAAAGACCATCCTGTGAATCAAGCTCGCATTGCAAAAGGCAAGCGTCCTGCCAACAGCGTATGGTTCTGGGGAGAGGGCAAGCGTGCACAGCTTGAGGACTTCCATGCCAAATACGGTGTACATGCTGCTATGATATCTGCAGTTGATCTGTTGAAGGGGATTGGTAAATTCGCTAATATGCAGGTGATCAGTGTGCCCGGTGCCACGGGCTATCTGGATACGAATTTTGAGGGAAAAGCACAGGCTGCTATTGATGCCTTCCGTAACGGAGCAGATCTTGTCTACATCCATGTGGAAGCGCCGGATGAATGCGGACACCGCAATGAGCCGGAGAATAAAGTACGTTCCATTGAGCTGATTGATGAAAAGGTACTCAAACCGGTTTGCAGTGCTCTGGCGGAGATGGGTGCATATCGTGTGCTGGTAACGCCCGATCATCCTACGCCGCTTTGTCTGAAAACGCATACCAATGATGCAGTGCCGTTCTTTATCTATGACAGTACTGCACCGAAACAGGGCGTAGAGGTGTTCCATGAGAAAACTGCCGAGGCGACAGGTTTGCTGATTGAGCCGGGATATGCTATTATGCAGCGATTATTGCAGGGTTAAAGGCTCGGAGGCAGAAGAATATGCAAAAAATACTGGGATATTTGCGTCGTGCAGTGCAAGAGTTTGATCTGATTCAGGATGGCGACAGGATTGCCGTTGGAATTTCCGGCGGCAAGGATAGTCTTGTGCTGCTTCGGGCATTGCGGGATTTTCAGCGATTTGGTTTGGTGGAATACAGTCTCACTGCTGTTACTCTTGATCTTCAGTTTGAGGGAAGGCAAACCGACTATTCTGCGGTTTCCGAATTATGTGACTCCTTGGGAATACCCTATCATATTCTGAGAACAGAGATCGGCAGAATTGTCTTTGAATCCCGCAAAGAGACGCATCCATGCAGCTTGTGTGCCAAGATGCGACGTGGTGCACTTCATGATGCCACAAAAGATCTGGGCTGCAATAAGCTTGCATTGGGACATCATAATGATGATGCCATTGAAACCTTTTTGATGAATCTGTTCATTGAAGGAAGAATTGGTTGTTATGCGCCCAAATCTTATTTATCCCGTAAGGATATTACCTTGATTCGTCCGCTGAGCTTTGCTCCGGAACGTGAGATCAGACGTGTTGCAAAGCAATGTATTCCGGAGGTAGTGCGGTCACGGTGTCCGGTGGATGGACATACTGCACGGGAATCCATGAAGGATTTTATCCGTGTTCAAGAAAAAACGCAATCCGGATTCAAAACAAGAGTATTCGGTGCCATGCGTCGAGCCAATGTTGACGGATGGGGCGGAAAAACTTATTATCGTAATCTTTCTGCGGATGATCCCGAAACAAACGGAAAAGCATCTCGCTTTTATATTATGGATCAACTGCGTAATTCGGAATCAAAAGGTGAAGAAGATCATGCGAATACTGGGGATTGAAAGCTCCTGCGATGAAACAGCGGCAGCAATCGTAGAGAATGGCAGAGTGATTTTGTCCAATGTCATTGCATCACAGGCTTTGGAGCATCAGAAATACGGTGGTGTGGTACCGGAGTTGGCATCGCGTCGTCATTGTGAAAATATTCTTTCTGTGGTACAGCAAGCCTTGCGGGATGCAGATATGACTTTGCAGGATGTGGATGCGATTGCCGTTACGTTTGCACCCGGCCTGATCGGTGCATTGCTGGTGGGAGTCAGTTTTGCCAAAGGATTGGCGCTTGCCACCGGAAAGCCTCTCATTCCCGTGCATCATACCGAGGGGCATGCAGCTGCAAATTATTTGCTGCATCCGCAGCTGGAGCCTCCCTATCTTGCGTTGATTGTCAGCGGCGGACATACTCGTATTGCCGAGGTAACGGACTATACCGAATTTCGTACCATTGGACGTACCAGAGATGATGCTGCCGGTGAATGCTTTGATAAATGTGCACGTGCAATGTCATTTCCATATCCCGGTGGCCTGCATATTGATCTTGCAGCAAAGGAAGGAAATCCTCAGGCATTTTCGTTGCCAAAACCCAAAATCGAGGATTCTCCATATGATTTCAGTTTTTCCGGACTGAAAACAGCTGTTGTCAATATGCTGCATCATGCGGATCAATGTCATGAAATCATAGATCGCAGCGATCTGGCAGCATCCTTGCAGGAAAACATTGCTTCAGTATTGACTGAAAAAACCATTGCTGCGGCAAAGGAATTCGGATATACTACTATTGCACTTTCCGGAGGTGTTTCCGCCAATTCTGGTGTAAGGGAAAAATTATCCGCAGCTTGTGCAGCAGAAGGCTATACTTTGTATATGCCGACCATTGCGTTATGTGGGGATAATGCTGCAATGATTGCCAGTCAAGGCTATTATAATTATCTTGCAGGAATCACTGCGGATGAAAGCCTCAATGCTATGGCCTCCAAAGAGCTGCATGGGGAATCTGTGAATCTGACAGGAAGGAACACTTGAAGATATGAAGCTATATCATAATTTCAGTGAGCTTGTTGGGCACACGCCTTTATTATTGCTGGAACGTTTTTGTAGTATGCATCGATTATCTGCATCCATTGCTGTAAAGCTTGAGTTTTATAACCCTGCCGGCAGTGTCAAAGATCGTGCGGCTGTGTATATGATTCAAGATCTCATGGCAAACGGTTTGCTTCACGAAGGCGATACGATCATTGAGCCAACCAGCGGCAATACCGGCATAGGATTATCTGCTGCTGCTGCGCAATATGGTCTGCGTGTGATCTTGACTATGCCCGATAGTATGAGCGTCGAACGACGGAATTTACTAAAAGCCCATGGCGCTGAGCTTGTATTGACCGAGGGTACTCTTGGTATGGCGGGTGCCATTGAGAAAGCATATGCTTTACAGCAGGAGATTCCTCATTCTATGATTCCGGGACAATTTGTAAATCCTGCCAATGTACGAGCTCATTATGAGACCACAGGTCCTGAAATCTGGTCGGATACCGATGGCAATGTAGCTGCCTTTGTAGCAGGCGTTGGGACAGGAGGCACATTGACCGGTACCGCTCGTTATTTGAAAGAACAGAATCCCCATGTGCAGATTGTCGCAGTGGAACCCTTTGGTTCACAGGTCCTTGCCGGTAAGGCAAAAGGGACGCATGGCTTGCAGGGGATTGGTGCCGGGTTTATTCCGGAGATTATGGATTGCTCTGTGTATGATCGCTTGGAGCCGATTACAGAGGAGGAAGCATATGCTGCCTGTCGTCAGGTGGCACAGCTTGAGGGCATCCTCATTGGTATATCCGGCGGTGCTGCATTATCTGCGGCAGTAAAACTTGCCGGACAATCTGAAATGGAAGGCAAGCTGATTGTTGCACTGATGCCTGACAGTGGTGAGCATTATCTTTCCATGAATCTGTTTTCTAATCCCGAGTAAAGGAATAAAAGGTATGAGATCCCGTGTGTTTTTGATTCCGATGTTGTGTTTGATGGTTGCTTTGCTGACATCTTGTTCTGCGCAATGGGGATCGTCGAAAATCGAGTTTCCTTCCGTGTCGCTGACTACTACAACAACCACCACATATGCAGCTACCGTTCCTACAGATACCGCACCGATTCTGAATCAGACCTTGAATCCGCTGACCGGTGAAGCCGGATATTCGGAAGCTGCTGTCGGAAAACGACCGGTTGCTGTCATGGTGAATAATATCACAGTATCTTTGCCGCAATATGGAATTGCTGCTGCAGATATTGTGTATGAGATTCCGGTTGAGGCCGGTATTACTCGATTGATGGCAGTATACGCTGATTATACAAAGGTACCCTCTGTTTGCTCCGTGCGCAGCTGTCGGTATTATTATCCGATCATTGCTTTTGGCATGGATGCGATTTATTGCCATTGGGGCTCTGATCAGACCATTGCGATGGATACGCTGAAGCGTTTGAAAATAGATCGTCTGGATGGTGGTACCAACGGATGGCAGAAATGCTATTTTCGTGATGCACAACGAGCGGAGCAATATAATCCGGAGCATACCGGTTACCTGGATGGTGCCAAACTGCCGCAAACCATCGAAGCGATGGGATTTCGGACGAATACCGATAAAAAACCTGCCTTTCATTTCCGTGCGCCGGGAGAAAAGGTAGGTGCGGGCAGCACTTGTAATACTGCGGTGCTGCATTTCTCAAAAGCGTATTGGAGCACATTCACATATGATGCCGCTTCGTGCACCTATTTGAAACAGCATAGCGGAAAACCGCATATGGATAGTCATACGAATACGCAGCTTCGTTTTACCAATTTGTTTATTCTGCAAACCGAGATTCAGACACGTCCAGACAAATATCTGATGGACGTGGCTCTTGATGGGGGAAGCGGATGGTATATTTCGGCAGGAACGGTGCAGGAGATTACATGGAAGAAAGCCAATGAGGCAGCGCCGATTGTCGTATATGACGCAAATGGAAGTGAACTTCCGGTGAATGCCGGAAAGAGTTATATCGGACTGATCGATTTCGATCGCAACATTGAGTTAGGCTGATATGGAAGTATTTTTTGAAACATTAAAACATGGCTTGTATGTTTGCCGCAGTGAATGGCATACCTTTGGAACGGACGCTTTTTTACTGACAGGCTTTTCGAAATATCGTTCCAAGGATCGTGTGTGTGATCTGGGAACAGGCTGCGGAATCATCCCTTTGCTGATGCAGCGCAGTGGTGCTCCGAAAGAGATTTATGCGGTAGATATTCAGCCTGAAGCCATTGCACAGCTTCAAATGGCAATGGATCGTGCTGAGCAGCCGTTATCGATTCATCCGATCTGTGCCGATTTGTGTACGTTATGGGATGAAGCACCACTCTATCAATTGGATCTGGTAACATGCAATCCGCCGTATAAGTCATCCGAAACCGGCATTTTGTCTCAATTACCTGCCCATCAGATTGCACGGCATGAGGTGGCATGTGATATTTCGGATATTTGTCACGCTGCAGCACGATTGCTGCGGTATCATGGCAGATTTTGTCTTTGCTGTCGGCCGGAGCGCTTAACTGATGTGATGTGTGCTATGCGTGCTGCAAAAATCGAGCCAAAACGCTTGCGGCTGGTATGTAAGGATCCGGATTCTCAGCCATGGCTTTTTCTGTTAGAGGGCAAAAAGGATGCGAAACCCTTTTTACAGATTGAACCGACTTTATTTGTACGCAGTGGTGAGGGCATGACCTCAGAGGCAGCACAGATTTGTCATTTCGGAGAGGAGTACTTATGAGCGGGATCTTGTATGTAGTTGGTACACCGATCGGCAATCTTGGGGATATCACCGCACGTCAGTTGGAAATTCTGGCTGCAGTGGATATTATTGCCGCAGAGGATACGCGTGTAACACGAAAACTGCTTTCTCATTTTGATATTCATACGCCTTTGACCAGTTATCACGAGCACAGTACACAAACGGTTCGGGATGGCTTGCTTGCACGATTAGCAGCAGGAGAATCCATGGCGGTTGTGAGCGATGCCGGTATGCCTTGCATATCTGATCCCGGTGCAAAGCTTATCTTGCAGGCACAGCAGATGCAAATACCGATTCAGGTCGTGCCGGGACCCAGTGCAGCGATTTCAGCACTTGCGATTTCCGGACAGGATACCGGCAGATTTTGTTTTGAAGGCTTCCTTTCAGTAACGAAAAAACAGAGGTATTCTCATTTGCAGGCACTGCAGCATGAAACGCGTACTATGATTTTCTATGAAGCACCCCATAAATTGAAGAATACATTACAGGATATGCTGCAGACCTTTGGTGATCGTTCCATTTCCATATGCCGCGAATTGACGAAGCTCCACGAAGAGGTTTGCAAAACCACGTTATCGGAGGCAGTTGCCTATTATGAAACCAATACGCCGAGAGGGGAATATGTATTGGTGATTGCAGGGGAACCGCCGCTTGCTGTAACGGATGAAATGTCCTTGGAAGATGCTTTGGTGCTTGTACGAGCACATATGGAGCAAGGACTGCGGACTGCGGATGCTTGTCGTGAGGCGGCAGCACAAACAGGATTCTCCAAACGAGAACTCTACCAAGCGATTCTGAAGCAGGAATAATCAAAAGCCTGAGAAGACATAAGCTTTTGTCTTCTCAGGCTTTGCTTGTTGTGTTATTGGAGAATCAATCCTTGCGATGGCGTAGTAACATAAAAGCGACCACTGCGGTAGCACATACTGCAATTGCAGTGGGAAACCAAGTTGTGGGAATGGGCAAACCGGCAGTATTCATGCCATAGAAGCTGAAGATCATGGTGGGGATTGACATGATTACCGTGATAACAGTTAATCGGGACATAACCGCATTTTGATTATTGGCAATGACATAAGAGAATGCATCCATCAATACAGCCAGAATACCGCTGTAAATGCTGGCCATCTCAATTGCCTGCTTTAACTCGATGGATACGTCATCCATCAAATCCTGATCGTCTTCATAGAGCTTGACAACACGGCCTCGCTGAATCTTTTCAATGGTATTCAGATTGGCTTTAAGAGAAGTGGAAAAATAAACCAGAGATTTCTCCAGACCCATAAGCTGTACCAGCTCATGATTTTTCATAGCACCGCTGAGTTGACGCTCCATGGAATAAGAGATTTTATCAATTTGCTTCAGATAGGTGACAAATCCGGCAGAAATACGCATGAGAATTTGCAGAATGAAGCGTGTTTTCATTTGCGTATACACATTCGGCACAGCACCTTCAGCGATATTTGTCATGATCTGGTTCTGACGCAAGGAGATGGTGAAAACATAATCCGGCGTTGTGATAATGCCAAGCGGCACAGTATAAAACAGAAGAGTATCACTTTGCTCCTGTTTTTCGGCAACAGCGGTATCTACAATAATCAGAGTCTGATTATCCTCACGCTCCACACGGGAAGATTCTTCTTCATCCAACGATGAACGAACAAAACCCACATCCAGACCATATTCAACTGTCAGGATTTCAAATTCTTCGGATGTAGGCTCATAAACAGAGATCCAGCAACCGGGTTCCGGCTGCGGCAGTGCATGGATTTTTCCTTCGATTGTTTTGTAAAAACGGATCATATCAAACAGCCTCCCGTGATTCTGGTGTGTTATGGGGGATCAGCAATCTCGTAATCGCTTTGTAACAACTTACGGGAAAAGTTGCAATTTGGTGACAAATCTATATCAATTCGGAACCAAAGCGGTTACAATTTGAATATTTACTTGCATTTCGGTAAGAAATCTGGTATGCTGAACATAAGGAAATACGCAGCATTCTGAGTCAGGCAGAAAGCCGGCGAATTCCTTAGGCAATATTGTTTGTTCGTCATGAAACAATATATCGGTAGCTGCTTTCTGCGGCACTGATGCTGCCGCAGTCATGAAATTGCGGGATCCGGAATGAAACGCTGACAGGCATACTCTTTTGGATCCTATCCCTGCTGTTACACCCGCAGCAGGGTATTTTTTTATTGTTTCGAAAAATAAGCTTCGATTTCTGCACGTGTTGCGTGCATGGTACCTTGTATCATCTGATCGGAACCGCCGCCGCGTCCATTGAGCGCACTGTTATATTCTTTGGAAGCGCTGCGCAGAGCAATGGTGTTGCTGCCGATGATATAGCGATATCCATCGGTATCATTTCCGAGAAATGCCGCACAAACGCCGCCGCTGATGGCAACACCTGCATTGACGAGCTTACGAAGTGTATCTGCATCCAGCAGATCTTCAAAGAGCAGCAGATTGCCTTCTGTGGGCTGCAGCTGTGCAATTTTGCAGTCCAACAGAGCCTGCCGAAGCTTTGCCTGTTGTTCTCGTTCCGATTGCATATTCTTCAGCAATCGTTCTACAGCAGATGCCGTTTCAAGCTGTTTGGCAGACAGCATATTGGAGATCCGAGCAGTATTCTCAATACGCTTCGTGTAATCATCCAGAGCATCCAGACCGCAAAGCATATGCACACGAACTCCGCTTTTCCAGTTTTCGGAATCGAGGATTTTGATGCAGCCGATCTGACCGGTTGTATTGACGTGAGGTGCGCAGCAAGCGCAGCAATCCCAATCGGCGATGGTGACAATGCGAAGATCATCGATATTGTCAAGCTTTGAGCGGTAATCCAGAGCACATGCCTCCTCCGCAGTAGGGTAGGAGACTGTCACTGCAACATTCATTGCAACCACACGGTTGGCAATATACTCCACAAAAGCAAGCTCTGCATCTGTCAATATACCATTGAAATCAACAGTAACCTCATCGCTGCCCAGATGGAATCCTACATTGTCGTAGCCAAATTGACTGTGGACAATACCGGAAATCAGATGCTCACCGGTATGATTCTGCATTTTTCGCAAACGCTGTTCCCAGTTGAGTACACCGACTACGGTTTCTCCAACCGGAAGAGGAACATCTGTGTAATGCAGAAGCTCGCCGTCTTGGATCTGGACATCCAGTACGACTGCATTTCCCAGATTACCGGTATCTGCGGTTTGACCGCCGCCTTCGGGAAAAAATGCAGTTTGATCCAGTATAATGGCATATTCTGCACCACAAGGGCTATCCTTACCAATCAATTGACACGAAAGAACCTGTGCGGTAAAATCACGCAGCATACCATCTGTTTCATAAAGCTTTTTGGTTACCATAGTTGAGAGAGACTCCTTTCAAAGGGAGCGCACAACGGTCGCTCTGCACAATATTATAGCACAAAAAACAGAATTCGTCAATGCAAAATCCAAAAACTTGATCAAAATCTGCAATCCTTATTCCAATTTCATCTATGGAATCATGGATCAAAAAACAACAAAACCACTCTGACAGGATGGTCAAAGTGGTTTTCATTGCAAAGTTGATTTTGGGCTTGCCGTAAACAGGCAAGCTTTCATAAGAACTGCAACCGGATCGTTTCGGTAAAGCTGACAAGAAACTCGCGGTTGGTTCTGTAAATGACATCGGAACTGCTTCGGGCACGCTGTTCCCAAGCAAGCGTCAGCGCATGGCGAATTGCACGTTCCACACAAGCAGGTTTGGTATGGAACTGCTCAGCAATGGCGGGATAGCTGACCATCGAGAGATTATCCAGAAACTGCGGATCCTCAAGCGCCCTCAAAATAGCGGCACGGATATACTGATATCCACGCAGATGCGGATGAATTCCTTCCACAACAATCAGCGTGCTTACGATTTTTTCCATATTGCTTTTTGCAAATGCACAAAGATCCTCATAGGATAACTGCATTAAGGCAGCAGATTCGGAAAAATGAGTGAAAATTTTGCATAGGGAATTGCGCAGTGACTCGCACCGCATTTCCAAACAGATTGATTCATGTGTCGTCATCGTTCAACGTCCTTCCTCATTAGTTTTTGGCAACCAGTGACTAATGTGGAACTAGCGAACTTCATCAGAACACCTTTACAAGGGATACCTTCACACAACACTATTTTACAACATCATTACTGTGTTGTCAAGGGATAATCACAAAATCTCAACTTGTTTGTATTGATTGACAAGAATTCGCATCAAATTCGAACAATATCTGGTTGCTTTTCGTGATAAAAATAGTAAGAACAGAAAATAAGGTTGCAATTTTCATGGATTTGCGATATAATAAACTCAAAGAATGCGTATCATATCTTTTGAAAATAGGAGTGATGCAAATGCACAGATGCAAAGGCTCTGATATTGTGTTCTGGATTCTGTGTTTATGGCTGGGAATGCAGATGTGTTTGCTGCAGGGCTATTGTGCGGATCCGGTTTCTGTTGCATCCGCGGAAGAAATGGCAGATGCACTGGCTGGACGCACTACACAAATAATGGTGCCATCTGATCGGATGGATGCCTTATTTCTTGAAACCTTTGCAATACGACCTGATCTTGGGTTTTACTATGATGGCTTTGAAGCATATGGTTACGGCGATTCTACGTTGATTTCCATGCATTATCATATAGAAAATACGCAGGCGGTATTGCCTGTGCATTCCAAAAAAGAATTTGCAGAGGTCGTTGTATCTGCTGCCGCATATGCGCAGACAGAGCTGTATCTCGTGTTGGTGGGGGCAGCCAATTCAGCGCCATGGGATTATGCTGAAATTATGGATGAAGCACTCATGGATTCTGTGATGGCTCGGACAATGCTGGCACAAAAAAAATGGCGGGTCTGGCGAAATGCATACAGCAACGATGTGTATATGATTCTTCAGCTGGAGTATTATGAATCCGATCCTGCAGTGGTATGGCAGAAAAAACAGCGGATTGAACAGGAAGCCGTTATGCTGGCACAATCCATTTTTCCGAAAGGTGCTTCCGATGTCTGTAAGGTATTGCTTGCCCATGATGCTTTGATTCATCGTTGTACATATGATGATACACAATTTGCAAATGGTGAGAATCATTCCGCTTATGGCGTGTTGATCAATGGCCATTCGGTTTGCGAGGGATATGCAGAAGCCTTCCAGCTTTTGATGGATATTGCCGGTGTTGAATGCAGTATTGTGATCGGCGAAGCTGACAATGGCAGCGAGGTTGTCTTGCACGCATGGAATATCGTCAAGTTGGATGGACAGTATTACCATATCGACTGTACATGGGATGATCCCATATCGTATTATGGCGGTCAGCTGTTATTGCATGATTATTTTTTGCTGCGCGATTCTGAGATTCGCAGTACACATACATGGGATCCTGCGAAATATCCGTCAGCCAACGGTACTCGATGGGATTTTGCATCAGCAAAAAAAGAGCTGTCTGCTGTATCAACACCGGATGCTTCCGCAGCGTTGCAATATGATTTGTTATGTACGGACGCAAAACGACAAAGCTATCGGTATGCGCTTGAGCAATTACGAATGCAGCAGACGGTATCCTCTCATGATGCCCCATCGGGTCATGGTACGAAACCCTCGAACAGTGCGGATTCTCAGCAAGGTACTTCGAAAGAAAACGGAGACGCGTATTCCAATATGAATTCCGGATCTGCCGATGCAACTCATAAGGCTCCCGAAACCAAAGCGTTTTTTGTGTTTTTGATCTGGTGTATTGTGATTATCATTCTTGTGGGTGTGTTATATGCAAAGTTTTTGGCTTAACAGGATAATCGATTGATTTTATCATAATTTTGTGTCAATCATGCCTCTTTTGCATAAGATAAGACGAACCGCTTTCTAAGGCGGAATGCAGACTTATGGAAAGGCATGGTGTTTTTGAATGCTGCAACAGTATTTTTTAGGCGGTGCTTCCCCGGAAGGCTTTGTGTCAGATTTTCTCTCTGAACAAGAATCAAAGTATGGATATTTGCTCAAAGGCGGTCCCGGTACAGGAAAATCAACGTTGCTTCGAAATATTGCAGGAGCGTTTTCCGATGAAACAGTTTCTTTGTATCATTGTGCATCAGACCCACATTCGTTAGATGCAGTGGTGCTGGAGGATCGTGGTGTGTATCTTGCCGATGCAACGGCACCTCATGAAATGAGTATCTCGTTGCCTTATGTAAATGGAGAGCTTGTGGATCTTGGGCGGGCTTTGCATCCGGAACAGCTGATGGGGGATCGTGATGCGATTGTGTCACGATCGAAACAGAATACAGCGCTGCATGCCCGTGTCAAAACGATGCTGTCTGCCATTTCATCGCTCCAATCCATTTCAGTATCCATTGGAGAAAACGCCTTGCAGAATACAAAGCTTGCAGCTTTTTCAGAGCGGTTGGCAAAGCGTCTGGTACCTCACGGCAAAGCCAAAAAACATGGTTCTGGCGCAAAGCTTCTGTATCGTCAGTGCAGTGCGTTGACTCCTGCGGGGATGGTGACCTATCTGCCTGAAGGCTATCGCTGTGTGCTGATCCGGGATGAGTATGGTGCAGCAGCAAGCCGATTGCTGACGATGCTGACGGAAACGGTTTCTGCCGGCGGTGTGCAATGTATTTTGACGCGTTCTTTCACGCTCAAAGGCAAGCCTGTGGTTCATTGTGTGATTCCGGAATGTGAATTGATCATCTTGACAGCCTCTCAATTGGAGCAGGAGCCGAACGATCCTTTGATGCAAATCAATCTGCATCGCTTTTATGATTCTGCTGTTTTGCGTCAGCAGCGTATGATTCATCGATTTTCGATGAAATCTGCCGCATCTCTTTTGACACAGACAACTGCTCTGCTTTCTGAAGCGTTGCAAGTGCATGATGATCTGGAACAATATTTCATAGCAGCACAGAATCGTACCGTGCTGCAAGAGATCACCGATGCGGTTTGTACTTCAATCCGAAAATATCACCCCAGAAAGCCAGAATCCGAGCTGTAATCCGGAATCTGCCATTGTTCCAATGTGATTGAATCACCAAAATGCAGTAGGGGAGAGCTGTCTGCTCTTTCCTGCCTTTTGGTGTTTTCAGAAAGAATGTGAAAAAGGAGTGTATCTTATGGTTAAGCGAATTTTATCTGTATTTTTCATGGGTGTAATGCTGCTTCTGACCGGTTGTATGGAGATTCCGGAGGAAAACAGCAGGATTCCCAATGAACAATCTTCGTATTCCCAACAGACTACAACCATAACAACTGCTGCAACAACAAGGAATACCACCATTACCGTTCCTTCCGATACGACTGTGTTGACAACAACGCAATCAACGGCTGATACGACTACAATCCAGACAAGTACTACGGCTGCCGTGCTGGATCGCAATGGCACCTATACTACCAAGGACGATGTGGCATTGTATCTGTATACATATGGAGAATTGCCAAAGAACTTTATTACCAAAAAAGAAGCGCAGAAACTTGGATGGCCGGGCGGTTCTCTTGAACCTTATGCGCCCGGAAAATGCATTGGCGGCAGTTATTTCGGTAACTATGAAGAGTTGCTTCCCAAGAAAAACGGAAGAAGCTATTACGAATGCGATATTGATACGCTGGGAGCAAATAGCCGAGGGGCCAAGCGCATTGTGTATTCAAATGATGGTTTAATTTATTATACAGCAGATCATTATGAAAGCTTTGAATTGCTGTATGGTGATGTGGAGTAAGGAGAACTGCTATGAAACTGACAATACATTGTGAACATATTAAAACCAATGAGGGACTTCATGAGCTGCTGGCGCTTCTTTTTGATTTTCCGTCATATTATGGAAAAAACCTTGATGCATTATATGATTGTCTGAGTGAACGTACCGATGATATCACGTTGCAATTGGACGATGTTTCGATGCTGCAAGCATCACTTGGGAAATATGCTGATGCTTTTTGTGCTGTCTGTCAGCGCGTGGCAGAGGAAAACCCCAATTTTCAATTCCTGTTGGAATCGGAATGAGTTATGGCTTTTTGCCTAAACTTTCAAAAGGTGCTTGACATTTTTTGGAAAATGTGTTATACTCTAATTATTAAGTATGCTAGGAGGATGTACCGATGGATATCAAAGCAAAAATCGACGAGCTTGTTGATAAGATCAAAGGGGATGACGATTTACTTGATCTGTTCAAGAAGGATCCTGTTAAGGCTTTGGAGCAATTGACCGGCAAGGATTTGCCCGATGATAAGATCGATTCAATCATTGATGGTATCAAGGCAAAGCTTTCTCTGGATGATGCAAAAGGTAAGCTTAGCGGTTTATTTGACAAGTTCAAGAAATAATCAATCGGAAAGGATGTAATACCCATGGGAAAATTTGAAATCAATGCAACAAAGACCGGTTTTACAATTCGTCTGAAGGCTGGCAATGGTGAGATCATTGCTACCGGCGGTGAGGTGTATTCCAGCCTTGCATCTGCCAAGAACGGTACTGCAAGCATTACTAAGAATGCTCCGATTGCAGCATTGGAAGATCAGACCGTTGAAGGCTACACGCAGGAAAAGCATCCGAAGTTTGAGCTTTATCAGGATAAGGCAGGCGAGTATCGCTTCCGTCTGAAGGCTACAAACGGCGAAATCATTGCAGTCAGCGAAGGCTATACTGCAAAGGCAGGCTGTAAAAACGGCATTGAGAGTGTTCGTAAGAATGTTGTGGATGCTCCTGTGATCGAACCGACCGAAGAGTGAGCTTTGCAGAAGCTTGTAAAGTAGTGCTCTTATTGACAGCATGCCTCTTTGGAACATGATTCAAATGAAGCAACAAACTGACCTCGTCTTGATCGATGAGGTCAGTTTTTTCTGCAGCATAGAGATGATCGGTGGTTTTTGATTTGTGTGATTGTAACATGAATGAAAGCATCATAGAAATATTCGCTGAAAATTCTCAAAACAACATTTTGATGAAAAAGTGTTGTTCAGATTTTCTTTTTCGGTTGCTATAATAAAGATACAACGAAACCGAAAAGGAGTAAAACAATGAACACAGATAAAATTTATGCAGAATCCATCGCAAAGGAGTATGCTCCCAAGGACAACTCAAAAATCATTGCACTTCGAAAACTCGACAAAAGGGCAAAGATGCCTGCAACCATTTTTACATATACCTTTGGGATCCTCTCGTCGCTTGTTGCAGGTACAGGCATGTGCCTTGCTATGCAAGTGATAGGAGGAACACTTCCGCTTACTGTTCTTGGAATTATCATCGGCATAATTGGCTTTACTTGCATGAGTATCAACTATCCCATTTACAAAAGAATGCTCGAAAACGGCAAAAACAAATATGCTTATGAAATCGTGGAGCTTGCAAGGGAGATCAGCGAAGGAAAATAGGCTTTCACGGAGGGCGTCGGATGAACAAAAATGAAGCAAAATATTTCAATACTGCGCAGAGAATGGACGAAGCCCTCATTGCGCTGCTTGAAAAGAAGGACTTTGCTTATATCACCATCAAGGAGATCTGTGATGTAGCAGAAGTAAATCGTTCCACTTTTTACCTCCACTATGATAATATAACAGATTTATTGAAGGAAACCACGCAATATATCCTTGATAAGCATTTTGCGTATTACTCAGCTGACAAAAGAAATATAACCCTTCGCTTCGAGAAATGTGAACAAAAGGATTTGGTATTCATTACCTATGAATATCTCATCCCTTATTTGACCTTTATCAAAGAAAATCAGCGTATTTTCAAAGTCGCAATCAAACAGTTTAATTCTATGAATATGGATGAAGTGTATGGAAAAATGTTTACGCATGTCTTCGCGCCAATCCTCGCACGCTTCCAAGTTCCCGAAAATCAACGCACCTATGTGATTAAGTTCTATCTGACGGGGATATTCGCTATCGTAATGGAATGGCTCGACAAGGATTGTGCTGACAGCATGGACATTGTTATTCAGATCATTACCGATTGCGTGTTGGGTGAGAGGCATATGAATGGATAGAACTTTGAAAGTCGCTCTTTGCAGTCTGATATGCAACATCGCATATAGTGCGTACCATCTTGTTTTGGGGATCGTGACAACATCATGGTGGCTATTGACGCTCGGAGTATATTACTTCATTCTAAGTATTATTCGCTACTTTGTGCTCAGAGCCAAGACAAAACGGCGCTTTGCGATACACTTTGCGGGAACCATGCTTATGGTTTTGTCCCTACCGCTTGCCGGAACTGTTATTTTATCGGTTGTGCGCAACAGAGGACACGCATTTCATATGATCATCATGATTGCGATGGCAGCTTATGCATTTACTAAGATTACGCTTGCGACGATCAATCTAGTCAAATCTCGGCGCAGTACGTCTGTCACACGATTAACATTGAGAAATATCTCTTTTGCCGATGCATTGGTCTCTATCTTCGCTCTACAGCGCTCGATGCTCGTATCCTTTGAGGGAATGAGTGAAAGCGAAATACAAATTATGAATGCTGTGATCGGTTCTGTCGTATGCGCAGCAGTATTTTTGCTTGGCGCAAACTTATTCCGCAAAGAAAAAATGTTATATCGTCGCATTTCCTTAAAGTCTGATCAGTAATTTAACCTATCCTTCTGTGCAAATCAATGTAAAGTAGAGCTTCCCAGGATGATAATCACCCGGGAAGCTCTCGTGTTTTCTATTGCAAATCGATACGGAACTTTGATAACGCATCCATCCGGTATTTTGACAAAGAAAAAAGCACGATGGTTCGTATCAAAACCATCGTGCTTTTCTGGCGGAGAAAGAGGGATTTGAACCCTCGCGACCCTTTCGAGCCCTACTCCCTTAGCAGGGGAGTCCCTTCACCACTTGGGTATTTCTCCAAAATAGGTGAATGATAAACATATTACACGAAAAGATATGGCGGAGAGGGTGGGATTCGAACCCACGGTGCATCGCTGCATCACTGGTTTTCAAGACCAGCTCCTTAAACCGCTCGGACACCTCTCCGTTCGGAATCAGCTTAATCATTATAGCATAGATATTTCGTTTTGTCAAGAGCTTTTATCAAAAAAAATTGAAAAAGGCGGAATCCAGCCAAGATTCCGCCTTTTTGATTTCCATAGGATGTGTCGTTCAAGCCTTGCCAACAGAGCCAAACAGCTGCATTTTTTCTTCAACAGTAGCGCAGATAGCATCAAAACCGGGTGCCAGCAGCTTTCTGGGATCAAAGCCCTTGCCCTGGAGATCTTTACCGGCCTCAACGTACTTTCTGGTGGCATCAGCAAAGGCAAGCTGACACTCAGTATTCACATTGATCTTAGCAACGCCCAAAGAGATCGCTTTTTTGATCATATCCTCAGGAATGCCGGTACCGCCGTGCAGAACCAGCGGCATATCACCAACTGCTTCCTTCACAGCAGCGAGTGTCTCGAAAGAAAGGCCGGCCCAGTTCTCGGGATACTTACCATGAATATTACCGATACCGGCAGCCAGCATGGTGACACCCAGATCAGCAATCTGTTTGCACTCATTGGGATCAGCACATTCGCCGGCACCGACAACGCCGTCCTCTTCACCGCCGATGGAGCCAACTTCAGCCTCAAGGGAGATTCCAAGAACATCACAAGCATTGACAAGAGCGGTAGTCTTAGCAATATTTTCTTCGATCGGATAGTGAGAACCGTCGAACATAACAGAAGAGAAACCTGCGTTGATGCAAGCCTTTGCTCCCTCAAAGGAGCCGTGATCCAGATGCAGAGCAACAGGTACGGTGATGTTCAAGCACTCGATCATACCCTGAACCATACCGACAACTGTCTTGTAGCCTGCCATATACTTGCCTGCGCCTTCGGAAACACCAAGGATTACAGGAGAGTTGAGCTTCTGGGCAGTCAGCAGGATTGCTTTTGTCCATTCCAGATTGTTGATGTTAAACTGACCGACAGCATACTTGCCATCTCTTGCCTTTGCGAGCATTTCTTTTGCGGATACCAGCATTATGATTTCCTCCTCAATTATCAACAGCAAAATGCCGTTTGAATCATTATGGTGTACTGCATACACGACACCTTTTATATTATACATGATTTTACGTAAAAAAGCAATAGACCTGTGAAAAAAATATCAAGCTGTCGATATCCGTTGATTGCGATTGGAAAAAAATGGTGAATTTTACTGTATAAAGCGATCAAAAGCGGTTCATACTGGCAGTATCCTATCGAAATCAAGGAGAATTTCCCATGAAAAAACTGATATTTGCGTTATTGGTTGTCTTATTTTCTGCTGTTACGGCTGAGATGGCACAGACAGCAGAAACCTTAAGAACGATTGAAGATGGCGTATTGCGGCTGCATATTTTGGCAAATTCCGATTCAGAGCAGGACCAGTACAATAAGCTGTTGGTGCGGGATGCTCTGCTTGCCCGATCAGAAGAATGGACCACTGCAGCATCGACCAAAGAATCAGCGGCATCCGAGCTGGAAGCACGTCTTACGGTGATAGAAGCCATTGCCGAAGAGACATTGCATGCACAAGGATGTCACGACTCTGTACAAGCGGAGATCTGTGAAATGGCATTTCCGATTCGTACTTATGGTGATGTTACGCTGCCAGCAGGACAGTATCAGGCATTGCGATTGCTGATCGGTGAAGGCGAAGGACAAAACTGGTGGTGTGTGATGTATCCATCGTTATGTGTTCCTGCCGTTTCGGATACAGAAAAGCCCTCTGTGGTTATGTCAGAGCATTTTGATGAATCGGTTTGTGATATGACAATGCATCCGAACCGATATCGTGTGCGATTGAAATGTGTAGAATGGTTTCGTGCAGTGTATGCATATGCAGCAGATTTTGTAAAAACTACAGAGGCAGAGGATTCCGAAGAGGACAGCAGGATCGAAGAAGCGCCGCAATCAAAGTGCATAGCTGAGCTTTGTGCCATGGAGTGATTTGCGCACGATGATTTTGCGGTCGATTCGTTCTTTGAGTTCGGTGACATGAGAGATGACGCCGATGAGCCGTTTGCCTTCGGAAAGATCCGAAAGCAGCTTCAGAGCTTGACGTAATGCATTCTCATCCAAGGAACCGAATCCTTCATCAATAAACATGGCATCTAGGCGAATACCGCCGTTTTGCGCCTGCACGATATCGGATAATCCCAATGCCAAAGCCAGCGATGCCATAAAGGTTTCACCGCCGGATAAAGTCGAAACATCTCGCCATTGACCGGTGCTGCGATCTAAAACATCCAGATCAAGCCCAACCTGTGCACGCATATTTTTGGCTTCTTCTTTGCATCGGAGAGTAAACATTCCCTCAGTCAGTGTATGCAGTCTGCGATTTGCAGCAACGATTACACGCTTAAAATAATACTGCTGCACATAGGTTTCAAAGGAAAGCTTTGCTTTTTGAGAGCTTTGTCCTGCAATCGTGCGATACAGATCATTCAAGATCGTATAACGCTGCATTATTTGGTCACGCTGTTTTTTCGTCCGTTGTAATTCATGGAATACCGTTTGGTGGATGGCAAGCTTTGTATGAGAATGCTTTTCCGTATCCTGTAATGCAGCATAGTGTTCGCTGCAGGCTTTGTATTGTTCTTCCAGATCTGCAAGTGAAACGGATGGCTTCCCTGCGACACGTTCCTGAGCAGAAGTCAATTGTGCCGCAATGGCCGCAGCTTCTTTCTGATAGGCTTGAATTGCATCTGACATCTTCTGCATTTGCTCTTCAGAGCATTTTGCTGCTTGATAGGAGGCTTCATCAATAAATCCGGCTTCCCTCCATGCCTCTTGGAATTGAGCAAACGATTCGGTATATTGTTTTTCCAGTGGCTCTAATCGTTGTGCAGCTGCCTGCATCTGAGCACGTGCAGCTTCCATGGACGATTGTATTTGAGTCAGATTTCGCTCTGCTTGTTCCAAAGCAGTTTGAATGCTCTGCATCGTTTCCTTGCATCGTGAAATTTGTTCTTGCAAAGAGGCTGGTTCCATATCTGGTGAGACTTTATGTGTATCAAGAGCAGCATGAATCTGATGCAGTTGAGTTTCTTGCGCATGATGCGCCTGCGTAGTCGTTTCAAGATGCTTTTGCGCATTGGCTCTGGCGGCATCAGCAGCTTCCATATCCGCTTGTGTCGCAGCATGTTCAGAGAGTGCAGCAGGTGATGGATGCTCCAATGCACCACAGACAGGGCAGGGGGAATTAGGCTGTAAATCAGCAGCAATCAGACCATACTGGCTGCGATAGAATGCCAGTTTGATGGCTTGATAATTGGATTCCTGCTTGTTGCTTGCAAGCAGAGCCTGCTTCAGGACATCCTTTTTCTTCTGCAGTTCCTTTTGACAGCGTTCATAGCTTTGCAGCAGTGGAATACAAGCTTCCAATTCAGCAGCACGTTGTGCCAAAGAATCATATTGATTATAATCCTGCTTGGCATGATCAAAAGCGGCTTGGGCAGCAGGCAGCTTTTCCTCTAAGATCTGTAGGTTTTTCTGTGCAGATTCCAGTCGTTTGGTTTCATCATGCAAAGCCTTTTGTGTTTGCTGATACAGCGACTCTTTTGGCAGAATGCGAAGTGCTCGCTGCGCAGGAAGTAATTTTTCGGTCATGGTCTGGATGTCAGGCAGAGCTTCCTGATGCAGTTTTTGCTTTTTGAGCAGGTTTGTGACTTCTTTGAGATTCTGATTATGCTGTTTGCCTTCTGTAAGCTGTGCTGTCAGTGTTTCCATTGCTTTGGCAGTGGACTGGATTTGTGATGTCAATGCTTTGATATGCTTGGTTTCAAATTCGAGGAGATCTTGCAGAAGCTTTGGTACATATTCTAAGGCAATATCATTCTCACAATGATGCAGGAGCATGGCATATTGGGGAAAGTCCGGTTCGGGCCGGATGCGGTCAATCTGCATGGCAATGGACTGCTGAAGCTGCTCCAGCATATTTTTCTGCGTGAAATTCTGTTCTTTGAGTTCTGCCTGTAGATCAGCGAAGATGCCCGTATGAAAGAGCTTTTGAAACAGTTTTTTTCGATCATCGCTTTTGGCAGTTAGGATTTCACGAAAATCGCCCTGCGCAATCATAACGGTTTGCGCAAACTGTGTTCGGGTCAGACCCAGCAGCGCATAGATTCGTTGATTGACCTCCTCTTGTTTTGTCAGCAGCTCACCGGTAGCAGGACAGGTAAAGGAGGCTTCCGAGACTTTTGTTGTGGTGCCTTCTCCCCGAAGCTTTTGACGTTCATATTCGGGACTGCGTCTGACCGTATAAATCGTACCCCGATGCTCGAAGGTGAAAGAAACAAAAGTTTCTGTCGAAGGGGCAGCATAATCTGAGCGCAGCGAGCGGACACTGCGTCGCTCATTGCCGCCGGATGCGGTGCCATATAGTGCATAACTGATGGCATCAAATATGGAGGTCTTACCGGAACCCGTATCGCCGGTAATCAGAAAAATGCCGTTACCGTCAAATATGGAAAAATCAATTTTGGTTTCATCGGCATAGGGTCCGAATGCAGAGATTGTCAGCGACAATGGTTTCATTCGTCATGTTCCTCCAATTTCAGCAATATTTCATCCAGAACATCCAAATGGCTTTCCGGAGGACTCTGCTGGTGATTCTGAAGCATATAAAAGTCGCAGAATAGCTGACGTATGGATTTATCATCAATATGATCTTTGGCAAGTACATCTATTTCCTCGGATGTGCGGCTGTTATGAATCGAGAATTTCATCATGTTCGGAAATACTGTGAGAAGCGAGATTCTTGCATCGGGCGGAACGACCTCATCATGCAGAATGATGTGCACATAATCTTCGGAATAATCCGCACGAATGAGCTGCGCCAAATTGCCTTCGATTTCTCTGACATCGTGTAGGGGAATCAGAGGAAGCTGTGTCACATTGACATTGCCCATTTCGTTCATCTCAACAAGGCAGACGCTTTTATGATGGTTGGCTTCGGAAAAAGAATATTTCAGCAGAGAGCCTGCATAGCGCATGGTTTCTCGCCGGATTTGCTGCGGCTTATGTATGTGTCCGAGAGCGACATAATCAAACGCATCAAATAGTGAGGCGCTGATCTGATCAAGACCGCCCACAGCATTGACCTCCGAATCACAGCATTCGGCACCGATGATAAATTGATGCGCCAAAAGAACATGACGTGCATTCATTTGCATCGGAGAGTTTGCCAAAACACATCGCACAGCATCCTCATAAGTATGGATCGGTTCATCGGGATAAAATGCTTTGACATGGGCAGGTTTTATGAAAGGGAGCAGATGGATGATCACTGTTCCATGATCATCCTCCACAGGAATCTGTTGCAGTGTTCCATCAAATTGTTGAGAGGCATAAACGCCCGCATGTCGGATCAGTGTAGAAAAATATGATATTCTCGTGTCGGAATCGTGATTGCCGCTGATCAGAAATACTTTGATCTGCAAAGCGGTAAGATCCTGCAAAAACTGATCAAAGGCAGCCATTGCTTCGCTGGGCGGAGAAGCTTTTTGATAAATATCACCTGCCAGTAATACGGCATCGACCTGATATGTCTTTGCCATAGCAACGACCTGCTGCAAGGCATGCATCTGATCGTCCAGCAATGAGTAATCATTCATGCGTTTGCCAAGGTGCAGATCTGCAAGGTGCAGAAATTTCATAGCAGAGACCTCCTTTGTTCTTCATAGATATCGTAGTATCGTGAGCCGCTGCTCATGAAATCTATTATACCATATCTCCGATTGCTTTGCAATGTATTCTGCACAAAGAAAAAAGCCTGCTGATGATCAGCAGGCGATCCGGTATTTTTCTCCGGAAATGAGGGTTTCTATGAATAAATGAAGCGATTAAGCAGAGAGAGAATCAATGATCTTTGCAAGATATTTCAAAATGGTAGTTGCATCATCGGCCGATAAGCCATCCACACCGTCGCATTCAGCATTGATGATTCCTTGCGGGGTAATGCGCAGTGTGGAGTCTTCTCCGAGCAGACGATTGAGCATAACCACATCATCAATTTTTACAACACCATCTGTATTGACATCGCCGGGCATTTTGGGGGATTCGATCTCAGCAGGAGCAAACATCCAGCCGTCAAAAGCAATGTTTGCATCCGAGAACACGAAATAAAGATCATGTGTTCCGCCGATTGTTGCGACTTCCTGATTATAGATTGTAGAAAACTGATTGGGTGTATCAAAATCAATGCTGGTAAGCAGGTCACCGGTTGGGGCATCCAAACGGACTTCCATTCTGCCTTTACCCTTGACACTTGCAAAAAAGGAAATCGGTACTGTCAGGGGCGGTGCGGAATTGTTATCGTTTTGATCCACAATGGGAGCAGCATAAAATCCAATGGCATCCTTTGCGCCGTCATAACGGAATTCGGCAAAGTCACCGGTATATACCGTATCACCATCCGTGAAGCCGTTCCAGATATTCTTAAGACCATCTGCCCATTCTCTGGTGTTGGTGAGTTCTGCTGAAATATCAAAGTCATATTTGTCATTGACTGTCATGGTATCGATGACAAAGGTGATCAATGCATCGTTGGAAGCCTTAAAAAATCCCATGTTCATAAGATAAGCAGCACCACCAATGTCACAGGTGATCGTGTACATACCGGGTCCTGTGATGGCAGTGGAACCTACACAATCATCGCCGTTTGCTGTGGAAGGATACATCGAAATGGTAGTATCCTTATCTACTTCTTTTACGGTGATATGATAGGTAATGGTGTTGACATCGGTCAGCGTCGGCTCAGTGGATTCTGTGGGGGTGTCAGCAGCATTGGATTCCGTAAACTGTATATCTTTGACACTGATCCATGCGCCCTTTCCGTCACTGCGTACAATGGGACGATGCATATCGGTAGTATCGAAGGAAATATCCGCAGTACCATTGAGATCGGCTGCCATCTGATCGGTAAATGGATTCACATTCACAACAGCATTGGGACCTTTTTTGGTTCCGCCGATTTTATCAAAAGTCACCGTGCTTTCATCCACATCAATCTGATCAACTCCGAGGCTGCGATAGCTGCCTTGAATTCCCATGCCGCGTTTGAGCATCATAGTATGATAAAAGAGATAATATGCACCTTTGTATTTGTGGAGGTGCGTGTGATTGTTGGAGTAATCAAAGCCCGCTGTACCTGGATTCTGGAAGTATTCGCCTCGCATCACCCAGCTGTTGGAATCCAACGGCGTTTTGGTTGTCATATAAACCATACTGCATCCGGAGGGCACCGGACAATCATACGGCCATTCTACAGAGTGATCATTCCAGTCGGTATTATATGTATACACATAGGTGCCGTTTATATAGTTCAGCTCGCTTGCCTCAAAGAGATATGGAGCAGGGATTATGGCGAAATCGCTGGCGAAAGAAACCATATCATCGCCAAGCTTTACAATTCTGGCAGAACCGGGCATAAAATCACTGCCGTTTGCAGCTTTTCCAGCACCAAAAGAAAGCCATCCAACACCATGCTCATCAATGACGACGCCGGGATCAAAGGGGTTGGGGCAATCTTTCAAACCCGGCGTTCCTGAGGAAATCAGCGGTTTTCCCAGAGGATCGCTCCAAGGGCCCACCGGATCGGTTGCGGTAATGACACCAACGCCTGTGCCGTTATTGGAGAAATACAGATAAAAATGGGTCAGACCATCCTCCTCCACACGAGAGGTAATGGTAGGCGCCCAGGAATTCATGATCCAAGGAGCAACAGCTCCCACATTGATTTCACCGTGATAGATCCAGTTAACCATATCATCGGTAGAAAAAATCAAAAGCGATTTGATCTTTTCATAGGTATTATCTACATCGGGACCGGCTGCTTCAAATTGTTGATGATCGTTGGTGCCATATACATATAATCTTCCTTCATATTCCACGGCAGTGGGATCAGCACAGAAAAACTCAGAGGAAATCGGATTGTTATATTTGGTATCTTTATAATTGTTGCTGCTGATTTGATTCGTATTGATAGTAATCCCTCCTAAAGTTTCGACAGCATCCGCCATGGAAACGGAGTTTGTTTGCAATGTCTTTGCACTGCAAACAGTAGTAGACATCAGACACATAGAAAGCGTCAGAATGCCGGCGATAAGCTTGGAATGCAATTCTTTCATAATGGAAGATCTCCTTTGATATTGATCGAAACTACGTTCGCGAACTGTGAAGTTATAAGAATTATATCA
>JAFXJT010000014.1 GCA_017532085.1 Oscillospiraceae bacterium
GCAAGTTTTTATACAGGGGAAGAACTGTACCATGTTTTTTGCAAGGGTTACAGTACCGCTGAACATGAAGAACAGATCGTTGGTCGTGATGGGATCAACACTGCGATCGGACATATTCGGTCATTGTTCTCACTCAGTAATTTGTGTGATGAAAAGAAACATATTTTACGAGAACTTGCATTAACCGGCACCGGCGGTATTCCCTCAAAATTATTTTTTGAATGGGCAACTCCAACCCAAAGCCAAACGATCAAGCAGCATCTGAATCAATTGATCCATCAAAGTTGGGTTCGCTGCGAACGCAAAGCCACGTGTCAGCAATTCTCACTGCATCCATTGGTATCGGAAGTAATCCTTAGCGCAAGCGAATTAAAGCCTAATATTGTAAATTGTAGGTGTTACCTCGAAAAAATAGCAGACAGGCTCTACTTTTCATGGAATCATCCGATTTCAGAAAATAATCTTTATGTGGATGCCGTTTTATCCATTGCTGAGTACTTTGCACCATTTGCGTTCAATCAAAATGATCAGGCATTATTTGAGATCTGGGTTGTATTTTCTTCATTTCTTTGGCAGGTTGGGAAATTTGATGAGGCGATTCACTATGGTAAAATTACATACGATAATTGCCTGAAAGAATATGGATCCGCAAGTATGCTGACAGGTTTTGCTGCCAGAGCACTTGCAGGAGCATATTTTAATTGCCAGAAAATAGAAGAATCCATGCCTTGGTACCGCTTAGGACTTGAACACATGGAAGCTGAATCCAAGAAAGAATCAATTGATTTGGCACTTTCATACGAAAAGGTTGCAAGAACCTATACATGGAAATATGACCGTGATTTTAAGAAGGCAGAAGCCCTGTTTAAAAAGGCCATCGATACCAGACTTCGTTTGATTGATGCGTATGAAAACGGCGAAACAATTGCGCGTGTGGAGCATAGATACCATGCAGATGCAGAGACAACACAAAAAGGGCTTCCGAATATTTATATGGAGCTCGGCCGAATGCATCAGGAAATGGGAGACTATGAAACGGCTCTTCATTATGCCGGTGAGTATTTAACGCTTTTGGAGAAATATGGAATCGTGAACCCTTCCAACCGAGCGTATGGTCTGTTTGATCAAGGGGTCTGTCATTATCATTTGGCAATGAAGTGGAAGAAAAAGGGTGAAAATGACATTGCAGATGAATGCTTGCAAAAATCGCTGCAGCTCTTGTGCGAATCATTAGAAATCAATATGAATATGCGTGGTGCAGTCGCACTTGATACCATTGATAATCAGGAATGGCTTGGTGATGTCTATGCAGCAATGCAGCGATATGGGGATGCCGTAAACTGTTATATTGCTGTGATAACCATGCTCGAAAATATTTTTGGAAGCGATTACGCAAGAATAGAAGCAGTCAAAATTAAAATGGACCAAATGAGACAATGAAAATCTTCAGGGCATCCCAGCCAAATTCAGATATGCGTAATGATAGCACGCTGCTGCTTGGCACTCATTTGAAAAAAGAGGAATAACCATCATACATAGTCAACATACAGCGGAGGCAATGGTATGCAGGATATACATTATGATGTCTTTATCAGCTACAGCAATTTTGACAAGTATATAGCAGATGCCGCTTGTCACTTTATTGAGGCTCGTAAACTGCGTTGTTTTATTGCTCCCAGAGATATTACAACGCCTGATTGGGCAGGCTGCATTACAAATGCGATTGCCCATTCCAAGGCGTTTGTGGTGATTGTAAGTGAACATTCCATTGATTCTCCCGAGGTGTCGAAAGAAATCACCTTGGCAACTCGTGTAAGCAATTATATTTTTCCCTTTTTAATTGAAGATACACAGATGAACGAGCGAATGGCTTATCATCTGTCGGCATATCATTGGATTGATGCAATCACACCGCCGATTGAGCAGCGTCTGAATGAACTGGCAGATCGTGTTGTCAGCGCACTTGCCCGTTGTGACAGCAACGAAAAAACAATATCTTGTACCACAAACCTCAATAAGTCTGCAAGAAGACTGATCGGTCAGAATGTTTCGCCCCGCGCAGAATTTATTGGCAGAGAGAAAGAACTGAAAACGATCGAAACCCTGTTTGATAACGGGGCAACCAATGTGTTTTTGACCGGTATGGGCGGCATTGGGAAAAGTGAAATCGCCAAGGCCTATGCCAAACGTCGGAAGAACCAATATCATACGGTAGTATTTGCAAATTATGAATCCGACCTGATGCATATGATCGCAAGCGATCAGACGGTTTTCGTGGAGAATCTCAGCAGATCGGTGGCATCCGGCGGACAGGCAGAAACGCTGGAGGATTATTATCTGCGTAAAATGGAAGTTCTGCGTACGATTTTAGATCGGAATACCCTGTTGATTATCGACAACTTTGATGTGGATGCGGATGATGAGATGGAACGCATCATGGCATTGCCTTGTGATATTGTATGGACTACCCGAACTGATTTTTCTGCGTTTGGATATGATACAGTTACCATCGGGCCTATGGACGACATGAATGCGTTGATCTGTTTGTATGAAAGAATGGATCGAAGCTATCCGGCCGAATGTGAACAGGAAGCGATGAAGGCAATTGTTGAAAGACTGGAGCATCATACCTTTGCTGTTAGTCTGACCGCTGCACAAGGAAAAGCGGCACATATGAAACCGACCAAAATGCTGGAGAAGCTTTCGGCAGAGGGACTGGAAATACAAACTTCCAGCGGTTTTGTAAGAGAAATATCGGATCGGCGTAAAATGACAGCCTATATGTACATTGAAAAACTGTTCGATTTCTCGAAAATTTCTGAGGAAGCATGTCAGTTGATGCGGCTGATGGCCATAATGCCGCGAGAAGGTGTCGCAATTGATCTGTTTATGGAATGTGCCGCAATAGATGACTATGGTGTGATTGAGGAGTTGATCTCAAAGAACTGGATCCGATTGGATGAGGAAGCCGACCGTATCAATTTGCATATGCTGGTACATGAAGTGGTGTGGAAGCATTTAGTGCCTACCGTGGAAAACTGCAGCCAATTGTTGGAAGGTGCATATCACAAAGTCAGCAACGCCTGGAATACCTCTTATGAAGAAAATTGCCGCATGGAATCTATGATATATGCAATTTTGCATGCATTCCCGGAGCCTACTGCAGCATACTTTGATCATTTCGAAGCCTTTGCTACATATTGTTGGATTCAGGGCAACTTTAGTCTGGCTGAGCAATATGAAATGAAGCTGTATGCGTTATCTTGTGCAGCTTGGGGTGAATGCAGTATGCATACCGGATCTGCTGCATTGCGTGTGGCTGCAGTTTACCATAATCAGGCCGATTATGCCGCAGCACGCCCTTGGTATGAAAAAGGGTTGGAAATTCAAAGCAAGGCGGCACCGGGTACGCCTCAAAATGCAGTGGCATTATCCAAAGTGGCGCGATGCTATGCGCAGAATCAAGATCTGCAGAAGGCAGAAGAAATGTTTTGCGCTTCCAAAATACTCTATGAAAATCAACTTTCGGCAAATGAGCAGCTTCACGATGAAGAAGAAATCCGCAAGGCAAAGATCGGAATTGCTTTTTGCAGCCATAATCTGGCACAGATTTATGCTTTGCAAGGAAATGCGGATGAAGGCTATCCGTTAGCTATGGCATCTTATGAGATTCTGAAGGCGGATAAAGTGGAAACTTCGCTGGTGATCTATGCTATGCAGGCCCTTTCTTTTGTACTGTATCATCAAGGAAAATATACAGAAGCCAGAAAATATATCGAGGAATGTATCGAACAGATGATTTTCTATCACGGTAAGGAGCGGATCGATGTATTGCTGTATCAGGAGGTGCTGGGAGATTGTGCGATGCAGGCAAAACAGTTTGAGGAAGCGAAAGCATGTTATGCGGAAGTGCTGCATGCACGGGAAACACTGTTTCCGGCAGATGCTCAATCAATGCTGCGGCTGGAGGAAAAATACGAAAAGGCACTTTCCAAAACAAAAGCATATTATCCGATGTATGCTGTTTGGACCTGATGTTTGAGCCAATCATGCCATATTGTCCATAGAAAGGGGCTGAATATTGTGAGAAGCCTGTTTGCATTATCTCTGATTTTTGTGTTTGGTATGAGTCATATCCCTATCCGATCATCCGCAGCCGAAGTGGATGAAACGCTTTGGGAAAAGTTCCTCAAATATGATCTGCTCATCACCGATTACGATGCGCTGACAGCGGAAGAACAAGAGCTATGCCGGTTCGTTTTTGAAACGGAACAATCATCCGATGTGACCATTCGCTGCGAGCGTGCCAGACGCACACTGGCAGGCGATACAAAAATCGGCGATCGACTGACATTGGAACAATTGGAAGATTGCTACGGCATCTGGGATCGTTATGGCGATATGAAAGATGGTAAGCCTTGGTATTGAAAACACCATTGAAATCTGAACCCCTTAGTTCAGGAAACAATGGTGTTTTTTATTTATA
>JAFXJT010000015.1 GCA_017532085.1 Oscillospiraceae bacterium
AGCTCTTTTTGTCCACCGGCTTAGCCGGTGGTTTTCTTGCCAACGAAAACGGACATCACCTTTCGATGATGTCCGTAAACAGAAGCAGGCAATGCCTGCTGGAGGCGCGAACCAGATTTGAACTGGTGATCACGGTGTTGCAGACCATTGCCTTACCACTTGGCTATCGCGCCGATATGGAGCGGATTACGAGGCTCGAACTCGCTACCTCCACCTTGGCAAGGTGGCGCTCTACCAGATGAGCTAAATCCGCATTTGGCGACCTGGATGGGACTCGAACCCACGACCTCCGCCGTGACAGGGCGGCGTTCTAACCAACTGAACTACCAGGCCATGAATGGGAACAACAGGGCTCGAACCTGTGACCCTCTGCTTGTAAGGCAGATGCTCTCCCAGCTGAGCTATGCTCCCATATCAAGCACCCGTATTTCCGAGTGCTTAATTATTATACTACATCCATTTGAGTTTGTCAAGGGGTTTTTCAAAAAAATTTCCTAAAAATATATTTTTTAATATTTTAACAAGGATTTTCCTCTTGATGCTTGCACATAGCACGAATCTCATCCGGCGTAAACAGGTATTTTCCATTGCAAAAATGGCAGCAAACCTCAATTTCCGGCATCTCATCTGCCATCTCACGCAATGCCTTATCATCCAAGGCGGAAAGCATTCTGGCAGTGCGTTCTCTGGAACAATCACATTGATAGGCAGGTGTTGCTTCATCCAAAAGATTTGGAGAAAGCCCATCCATCAATTGCATTGCAATCTGCTCGGCATCCATACCTTGCTCCAGCATCGCGGTAATGCTTGTAATTTTCGAAAGATTTTGTTCGAGCTTTGCAATCACAGCCTCATCCGCAAAGGGCAGAAGCTGAATGAGATAACCGCCTGCCGATTTCACTGTCAGATCGGTATCTACCAGCACGCCCAGTCCACAAGCCGTAGGAATCTGTTCACTCACAGCAAAATATTGTGTAATATCTTCCGCAATCTCACCGGATACCAACTGAATCTGACCAACATACGGCTCCTTCAGACCCATATCCTTAATCACATAAATCGTACCTTCGGTTCCCACTGCGGCTGCAACATCCAGCTTTCCTTGCGCATTCAGCGGCAGCTCCACCACCGTATGATCAACATAGCTCTTGACTGTACCGTTTTCTTTGGCAACCGCAACCAGAACACCGGCAGGTCCGCCGCCATCGATACGAATGGTTACGGTATCCTCTTTGCTTTTCAGTCCATAGCCGATCATCGATGCCGCCATGGAAAGTCTGCCCAGTGCTGCAGTGACCACCGCAGAGGTCTGATGAATCCGTTCCATTTCCGCAATCATAGCCGTACCATCCAGCACAGTACAAACCACCGAACCATCATCCGAAAGATAACGCTTCAATATGCCATTCATTGTCTCATACACCCTTTCGCAAAATATACAAAAGCCGCTGCGTCTGCTGAGTGGGGGCAGTAAAAGTATCGCCATCCAACAGCTCCAGCAAAGAAAAATCTGCAGCGTTCAGCATTTCCATCAGCAATGCATGGGGATAGATTTGCTCCGTAAAGCGTTCCGTCATACGGCTATATTGTTCCTTACCGATCGCTTCAAAAAAATCCAACTGAATGGTAACAGGATAGTGAGGCGCATGGTTCTCCAGCCGATTCTGCCACGTACAAAAAGCATCGGGCAGTTCATACACAAAGCATTGCTCCGCAAGAATCTGACGATGCTTATATTCCGTATTCACATCGAACAGCAGCAATCCACCCGGATTGGTAAACAAGCTGATGCGTGAAAAAACCCGCCGCACATCCGATGCGGTGGGTAAATGATTCAAGCTATCCAGCATACAAAGCGTCACGCTGACGGTACCGTAAAGATCCAGCTGCCGCATATCCTGGCAGAGATACTGAAGCCGCTCTCCACAAGGCGAATCGTAACGCTTATCCAGTGCCCGCATCAGCATATCCTCAGAGCGATCTACGCCGATGACATCCCAATCCAAAGCTGCCATAGCCTCAGAAAACGAGCCCGTGCCGCACGCCAGATCCAACAGCAATGCCCGATCCTCGGCACAAGCCTGTAAATCAGCAGACCAATGCTTGCGAATCAGTGCATCCAGCCTAGCAGCACGTGCCGGATAATCCACATTCTGTGTCAGCGCATCATAATACAAAGCAAAAGCGCCATAGCTTTCAGCCATTTTTGTTCTCCGAAGCCTCACCGAACAATCGTTGGAACACGATATCATAACCGCCTGCCCCATCCATACCCAGGGAACGGTTCACACGACTGATCGTTGCGGTACTTGCACCGGTTTTTTCTACAATCTCTGCATATCTGCACTGCTCATGCAGCAGCTTTGCCACCTGATAACGCTGAGAAATCGCTTTCAATTCCTGCAGCGTGCAAAGATCACGCAAAAACCGAGCGGCTTCTTCCTTGGTTTCCAAAGAAAGAATTGCGGCATACAAATCATCCATACCGGAAGCATCCAAATGATTCAGCATGATATCCTCCTGTCTGTGCCATATCAGCACAAGGCATTTGTTTTCACTTGAAACGACCAAGCTCTATTTCATATTTTAACACATTAGTCTATAAAAGTAAAGAGGATTTTTATATTTTTCAAATTTATAACCAATTCAGACAGGACAACACGGAAAGACAGAGGTGCTGTCTTTCCGTGACCTGAAAGGGGTTTTTCTATGAAGAAAGGGTAGAAAGCAGAATTCGGATTGCAGATTGCTCAAAGAGAATTGGGCAGTCCTGCAAGATAAAGCAAGATTTGTGAGCTGTCGCCTGCACTCAAGCCATCGACACCATCACATTCACTATTGGCGATGCCCTGTGCAGAGATCTTCACAGAAGTATCTTCACCAACCAGACGACTCAGCAGCACCACATCATCAATCTTGATTACGCCATCACAATTGACATCACCGCGGCAATTTGCAGCAGGCGTTGTGGACGTTGTTGTTGTGGTGGTCGTTGTAGTGGTCGTTGTAGTAGTCGTAGTGGTTGTGGTAGTCGTTGTCGTTTCAATGGGCGTTATGATCACATCATTTCCGGAATAGGCAGTCTCATCCATACAGCCGCCAAATGTCTCGAACCCGGACTTCAAAGAGGAAGTGTCGGTAGAAAGCACATAGCTATTGGAAGGAATATAAGACAGCGAAGCATCGGTATCAAATGCACCGTACTTGTTGTTGTTGGAAACTGTCTGTGTTTTACTGCTGACTTTAACGCTCTGCTGATTGCCCTTACAGTTGACAATTGTATCGTTGAAGCTCTTTACAACGCCGCCTTCTTCGACTTCCACAATATCCTTGGAATTTTCGAATAGATTATATTCAGAGAATATATAGGCATTGGCTCTGGGATTCATGCAATAGCCTGTCTGACCTTCGAACACATTGTTATACATATGAATATTCGCCTGACGAGCAAGAGGACCTCTGGATTGACAATTTTTCCAATAGTTATGATGGAACGTGATATGATATTGCAGATTGGTTCCCGATGCGCCAACCAGATTCGTCTTATGATAGCCCTCATAGTAGCAATAGCTGTTGGTATAATACATGCCGCGCTTAAAATCACAGGCACCATCTCCGCCATTTTTATCTGATTCCGCAGGATTTGCCACCTTCGGTGCATAGAATTCACAGTTGTGGATCCAGCAGCGTTCCACCGGTGCGCTCAAGGTAGCATCCGACTGCACGCCCTCCATGCCAAGACAATCTTCCGGCACATTACGGAATGCAATATTTCTGACCTCAAAGCTCTCACCGCAATCGAGATTGGCGGATTCTGCAATAAAATGAATTCCCCAGCCATTGATGCAAGCATCCGTACCAATACCTTCAATGGTAATGTCTTTACCGGACTGCATTCTTGCCATATAACCATTATCGCCAACGGTACCGCCATAGTTGAGAGAATTATACTCTGTCAACCCCTGAGGCGCAGTCACATTGCCGATGATACGAATCACAAGCGGTGTGCCATCTTTTGCAATTCTTTCAATGATATCCTTATTACTGTTTGCTTTGCCACCCTTGGAGGTCGTACCGGAACCTTTATCCTGTCCCGAAGAATTCAGGATATTGCCGATGCCGCTGACCTTGGTGCCATCTTTGGATGTTACGGTAACGGAATCTTTGTTGTCGTCCGTAACATACAATACGATCGCATTGCTCTTCAGCGTACCGTTATCATGATAGGCACCAACACCCTTGGTATAATTGAAATGTGCATAGCCGGAACGATCCTGAGCCCCAACGGCAATACCGCCTTTGGTCACAGTGCCTTTTGCAGTCTCCATGGTGATGGTGTAGGTACCGGCGCTCAATCCGGGAATATCTACGCGAACACCGCCATTGACATCTCGTACCAGATAAGTAAAATCGTCACCGCTGAGCGTGCCGCTGACAGGACCGCTGTAGGAAACGCTCTTGACACCTGCATCGTTGATGCCGCCAACCACCATATACGCCATTTCATTCCATCCGCCGATGCTCTTGAGAGAAAGATCACCGGGAATCGTATCGCCCGGTACAGAAGGTGTAGCTGTTGTGCCGGTAGACACTGTAGTCTGCACGCCGGGATCGGTGGTGGTCACAGTTGTAACGACGCCGCTGCCGCCGCCGATATCAATATAGAACAAATTGGAGCTGCCCGATCCCTTTTTGATCGTGTGCGCACCTGCCGAAAGAGAAATCACAGTCTGCCCACTGGGATCAATCGAGTACTTGGTATCATCCACATACAGTGTATCGCCGTCTTTGATCACCAGCGTCATGGTGCAAGCACTGCCGGTAGTAAAACGGATACTGGTAGCTGTTTCCATTTTCAGGCACTGCGTCAATGTCATACCCTGATAGTTCATGGAGCCCTTTCCGGTAGAAAGATTGCCGGAAATCTCAAAATAATCGCTGGTCATACCCTGTGTTGTAAAGTTATGCGCCGCCGATTGTCCGATGGTAGCAGCAGCAAGACCGACAATCGCATTGGATGCCTTGCATACAGCAGCTGCCGAAACAGGTGTCAGATTGGCAGCCGATGACAGCATCAGCGCAGCAGCCGTATACAGGCTGACTTTACGCAATACAGATGTTTTTGCCATATAAACTTCCCTCCAAAGTCAAATGAAACATAAAGCGAATCGATTTTCTATGTATGCAGTTTTCGATTCGCAGTCGGTACATGAAAACCAAAACGATGGATCTTCCTGCTGCGGCACTCTTGGGGGTGAGCATCCGCAGCAGAGACAGATCCGGTGAATCCGGTTTCCATTTTTATCATACACGAATGCGCCGAAGCTTTCAATGACAGATCATATGGTATTACTGACATATGATCTGAGAGCAAGCCCGCTGCTATACAATCATCCTTTACACTGCATCATGAAAAACAACAAAAACGCAGGAAAGTATCCCTTCCTGCGTTTTCTCAATGCAATCCATCCTTTAAGCAGATTGCTTCTGCAGCATATGCCGATGCAACAGCGCAAACACAATCCAAAGCGCCGCTGCAATCACCACGCCAAGGATGCCGATCATCAGCACCATGCCGGTATTGCCATACAGATATCCGGTTACAGCCGTAAAAATCTGGTCGGATTTCACTGCAAAGCGATCAAACCAACGCGTCCCGTTAATCCAGGTCATAGGCAGAATCATCAGCACAGAAGCTGCAAACATTGCTGCAGCAGCCCAATACAGCATCTGATAGATTCGTTTGCGATGGATCCATGCCAGCAGACCCAGCAATACAGCTGTTAATACGATGCCGGCCGCAAGCGCTTTCGGCACCAGTGGTGTCACAGCTCTCGCCTTATCCAGCACCTTGGCATCATACAGCGTATAAAACCGGAAGACATCTGCAGTTGTCATAATGTTCCGTTTGGCATTTGCAACAGCCGTATCCACTGTTTTCTCGAATGCAGCATCCTTTTCATATCCGTTTTCTTCCGCATAGGTACGGAAAAATGAAATCAGATTCTCCTCAAGCTTTGAAAAATCCGTTTCTACCTGCTCCATCGTATCGGCGCCATGCAGATATGCAAATGCATTGACAACCGAAGCATGAATGATCTCCGAAATCTGCTCTTTGCTGATGCTGTCCATATAAACAGAAGCCGGAATGCCGGAAGTGTTCGCTTGCTCGTGATAATAGGAATCCAGATTGTCATAGACACGATCGGCAAGCTGATGCTTTCCCAGCAGAGCAATACAGGTATCGGCACGCAGCGAATAGCATTGGATTACCGAAAGCACTGCGGTGGCTGCCAGCGAAAAGATCAGCAGCAGCGTCACGATCACATTACAAAGATAGGTTATGGGTCGATTCACATTCTACTCCTTTTCACTCATCGGCAGGCACAAAGTATTCCTTGGAAACCAGATCGCAAATCACGCCAACCCGATTATCGGAATCGCCCAGCACATCGCCCTCACAGGTATACAGTGTCAGCCGATCTGTACCGGTGGGAACAATATAACGCTTATCGGTTTTCGGGAACCGAATCTGTTCTTTCACACGATACGTAAATTTGCCGTATTCCGTATAGAGCACAACAATATCCCCTGTTTCCATTTCATCCAGATCGGCAAAATAGGTATTCACATGTGCACTGATCACCACATTGTCTTTGTTGCCCAGCACTGCTGATTGCGTACTCTGACAAGCGCCCAGTGCCAGCAGCTCCTTGGTGGTGCCAAAATACACACTCACAGTCAGCGCTATGTCATCACAGACAAGCTTTGCATATTGCTCTCCGAATTTGGGAGTAATAATCTTGCCTGTATCCGTGGTCGGCCTCTGATCACCAGTATCAATATCCTTATTCACAATATTCAGACCGGCAGTGGTAGATGTAACCTTCAGCGAATCCATAAACGCAAGATTGAGATAACTTTGCAGCTTATGGGAAGGCATCAGCAAATACACCATCATCACCAGTCCGATGCTCAAAATCAGCAGAAGAACAGGCGTAAGGATCCAAGGCAAAGCCTTTTGGGGCGATCTGTGCACAGCAGTTGCTGCATTAGCCATTGACATCCTCCTCTGTCTCCTTGCCGGCGCGATACATCGTAAAAGCAATACCGCCGATTGCCGCCAAAATCATTGCCATAGCAATTGCGAGGGGTCCTGTCAGATTCCAGCCGGTATCCGCCACAATGACGCCAATGGAACCGTTATCAATCAAATTGCCTTCCCCATCACGAATTGAGACATCGATCTTATCATCTTCAATGTCATTGACCGTGATATGCATACCCATCTGCTGACCGATTTGCACAAACTGATCGGCAATATTTGCCTTGGCATCTGCACTCAGTTCCTTGATAATGCTGTTGCGCTCGGCAGTAGAAAGACTTGCCAGGAAGGATGCACGTTCCGATTCCGGCAGACTCAGCACATAGGCTTTTTTCTCTGCAAGCGTCATATTGATGAACAGCTTGCCCGTATTGGGATCCGCAACAAGAGCTTGTGTGGTTGTTGTGGTCGTTGTGGTGGAGCTTCCGCTGTCGGAGCCGGTATTGGTTGTTGTAGTCGAGGTCATGTCCGCATTCAATGCATCTACGAAAATTTTAACATCCTCTACGGGCACGCCGAAATACTTAGCAACCTCTCCCCAGATCATAAAATCGCAGTATTCCACATTGGCAATCAGCGTTTCATATGTATAGAAATTGCCGTTTCCATCATAAACGCCTTCCTCATTATGCTCAGACTGTTCAAATTGTGTTTTGCACATCTGGATGAGATATTCATTAAAACCGATTCCGCGAAGCGCATCATAGACATCTTCGATCGTTTTGCCGGCTGCAGAAGCAGACATGGCAAACGCAGAAGCACCCAGAAGCATCGCTGTGGCAAAGGCTGCGATCCATTTCATCATTTTTTTCATGGCAAAAAATCCTTTCTGGCTTTGAAATACATCCGGATTTTGTCTTGCCGGACAACAAAAACGTGTTCTTAGTCAGTATACCATACTTACACAAAAAAAGCAAGCATATCAGCCTAAAAAGCAGACTTTACCAAAACAGAAACTGCCCCGCTGCCTTTTTTTCGGCAGATGGACAGTTTCCGGTTGCACAGTTTATTTCTGCAATGCCTGTACCGCATTCAGCAATGCCTCCGCACGATCGGTACGCTCCCAAGCGGGACGCAGATCCTCACGGCCCATATGGCCATAGGCAGCAAGCTTGCGATACTGCGGCTTACGCAGTTCCAGCGTATCAATAATGGCAGCAGGACGCAGGTCAAAGCACTGTGCTACCGCCTTGGCAAGCAGCTCATCGTTGACTACACCCGTACCAAAGGATTCTACAAACACCGAGACAGGACGTGCCACGCCAATTGCATAGGCAAGCTGTACTTCGCAGCGCTTGGCCAGACCAGCCGCCACCAGATTCTTGGCAATATAACGGGTCATATATGCCGCGGAACGATCCACCTTCGTCGGATCCTTACCGGAAAACGCACCGCCGCCATGGCGCGAATACCCACCATAGGTATCCACAATGATCTTTCTGCCGGTCAGACCGCTATCCCCCTGCGGTCCGCCCACAACGAAACGTCCGGTCGGATTGATAAAGATCTTGGTGTTTTCATCCATCCATTCAGCAGGAATTGTGGGCTGCACCACCAGCTCCACCAAATCGGCGCGAATCTGCTCCAGCTCCACAGATGCAGAATGCTGCGCGGAAATTACAATGGTATCCACACGTACGGGAACATCGTTTTCATATTCCACAGTCACCTGTGTTTTTCCGTCAGGCCGCAGATAGGAAAGCGTATTATCCTTACGCAGAGCAGAAAGCTTTAATGCAAGCTTATGTGCAAGTGCAATCGGCAGCGGCATCTTTTCCGGAGTCTCATCACAGGCATAACCAAACATCATACCCTGATCTCCGGCACCGATCTTATCATAGGCATCCTCGCTGTCAGGCGCACTGTCAGTTGCATCATCCACACCCAATGCAATATCGCAGGACTGCTTGTCTATGGTCGTAAGCACCGCACAGGTATAGCCATCAAAGCCATATTTTGCACGGTCATAGCCGATATCGACGATCACCTCACGAGCAATGCGTGCAATATCCACACTGGCAGAGGTGGTAATCTCACCCATGCACATGACCATACCCGTTGTACAACAGGTTTCACAGGCAACTCTGCCGTTGGGATCCTGCTCCAGAATGGCATCCAGAACCGCATCCGAGATCTGATCACAAATCTTATCCGGATGACCTTCTGTTACAGATTCAGAAGTAAAAAATCTTCTCATTCAACATCCTCCTTGAAATATCCATCAAAAACGGCATTCATTCCGATCGGAACGAATGCCGTAGCTCACAAAACCGCAGACGTTCCTCATCTTTCGACGCTGTTGCTGCGTCGTGGGATTTGGCACCGTACAGGATGCACTTCGGATGCATCTTGTGGTTGCCGTGGCTTCTCAGGACCCGTTCCTCCGCCACTCTTGATAAGGCACTATATTATTATACCCAAATTTCTGCGTTTTGTCAATGGGTTGGTGTGTTTTTTGCAAAAAAACAGAGAAGATTCATTCTTCCTGCCGATAAGCCTCCAGCACTGAGCCGATATACAGCCGATGCATCGCATCTGTGCCATAGAATTTTTCGGCAATGGCAGCCGGAAGCTGCTCTTTCGGCATATCGGCGGCGAATTGCTTACGGCAAACAAGCACTGTTTTTGCCTGTGCAAAGCCTACGCCCTCACCCAATGCAATCGGAGTCAAGCCTGTTTTTTCTGCCTTATCGCAGTCTCTGCCGGAGTTTGCTCCGCAAAACTGCAATGCTTTTCTCTGCTCGCCGCCAAAAAAGGAAAGCGTAAAGATTTCCTGCTTCTCCATAAAACCAAAGGTATGGCGAGAATGGCGCACATAACAGGTCACAGATGGCTGATTCCAAAGAATACCCATCTGTCCCCACGAAGCGGTCATAAAATTGAACCCACTCTCCATGGTGCCGGCAGTCAGCAAAAACCAATCGCTGCCAATGGCGCTAAAGGGATTTACATTCCAATCTGTAAGCTGCATCCGTTCAAATGACATCATAGCAATACCTCCGTGAATTGAATATATTTGCCGATATGCAGCACACATGTATTCTCAGCTTGCCTGCTGATGCTGCAATCGGAGCTTATCCGTAATCAGAGCAATGAATTCGGAATTGGTAGGTTTTCCCTTGCAGGTATTTACCGTATATCCGAAAAAGGCATTGAGCGTATCCAGATTTCCGCGATCCCACGCAATCTCAATGGCATGGCGGATCGCACGCTCAACACGAGAAGGTGTCGTGCCGTATTGATCCGCAACCTTGGGATACAGCTGCTTGGTGACACTATCCAGCAGCAGCGGATCATGATAGGAACTGACAATGGCAGTACGCAGATAATGATAGCCCTTAATATGAGCCGGGACACCCAACTGATGAATGATGTCCGTAACGGTAATGGCAAGATCCTGATGTGCACGGGTCTGGATGGCGCCCAATGGCTGTTTATCGGTCAACAGAGCAATGCGCTCTCCCAACACCGAAAGATCAAAAGGCTTGAGCATGAAATAGGCGGCACCGTTCTGCATCACCTGCTGCTCCACAAAACTGTTGTCATACGCAGAGGTGACAATGAATGCCGGACGCTTTCCGTTACCGGCACCTGCTTTTTTCATCAGCTCAATGGCATCCATATGAGGCAATACCGCATCGATGACCACCACATCGGGGGTATCGCTGCGAATCGACTCCAGCAATGTGTTGCCGTTTTTCGGGCGGGTATAGGCATACATCCCCTGTGAGCGCAGCACACTTGCGCAGGAAACACCGTATTCCGCTGTATCGTCTCCAATCAGAACCTTGACTTGTTTTTGCATGGTTTGACCTCCTTCTTAATTGTATTCTCATTTTATCATTCCTGCTGACAAAAGGCAAGAGCGAATGTCATCGAATACAAACTCTTTTTGTCGAAAGAGGTAATTTCAACGAATATGCGTCGAAATCATACGATTATACCGTATCTGCGCGCGTTTTGACTCAACCGAAGCGTCGCTCCCTGTATAAAAGATAAATAAATTGTCGAATTCAAAATGGATCGACAAGTTCCGAATATGTTTATTCTGTTTCTTCTCCCAAAATGCCGGGAGCATTTTGCTGCTCGGCATGCAGTTTCGCCTCTTTGCGCTGTTTGCGGCGCACCACCGATTCATAGGAAAGATATCGGGTAATTGCCAATATCAGCAGCAGCATCACAGGAATCGCATTCCCTAACAAACCATCCCGCCAGACAGCAGACGCATTCTGCCCGAAGTTTGCTGCGGTTTGTCCTGTCCATCCCTGTTCTTGTGCAAGCTCCACAGCACGCATTGTAATATAGAGCATGGGCAGATAGGCGCCACTGCCGAGCACTGCTGCCGCCAGATCCAGCTTGCAAAAATACAGGATCACCGCCACAGTCAGCAAACCCTCGCAGATCAGCATCCAGATTCCAAACGATTGAAAGGGAGCACCATAGTGATCTGCATGCATAAGCCATCCGGAAGCAATCAATGATGACAAAAACAAAGGAAAAACCAGCAAACTGATCACCAATAATACATTGCCGATCCGACGCAGCACCAATGACAATCGGGAATTCCCGCCGGATTCCTTAGAGACTCGCTGCATAATCAGAACTCCTTCCCTTTGATCGCAGCCTCCACACAAGCAGACAGAGCGACTTTTCGTTAATATTTGGAAGACATTTGTACAAAATATGAGAAATATTCATTTGCAATCCTGCAATATCGCAGATTTCCGTATCATAACAAAAAAACTGTATACATTCTGTGATGGTATTTTTGCAGGAACGGTCAATGCTAACACAAGCGGAAGAAAACCGCAATCAGAAAGGAGTCAAAACAATGGAACAACGTCAAAAATCAACATCTGATTGCAAACAAAACCGTTTTCGAAAAGCCATCACTGCACTGATCGCGGCATTTGCACTGCTGGGCAGCAGTATGGGGTATTATGCAGGTACCCTGCCCGATCATTTCTACACCGAAGTCAACACGCCGCTTGAGCTGGAGACCGTTTTGCCGGTCACCGCAAGCACAAGCATTGCATCCAGCCATACTGCACAGGAAACTACCCTGCGGTTATTCGGACTGTTTCCGTTCAAAACGGTTGCATTAACCTCCGTGCAGCGTGCCGAGCTGTATCCCGGCGGAGAACCCTTTGGCATACGTATGCTGATGGCAGGTGTCATGGTAGTTTCCACCGGTGAAATCAGCACCGATTCCGGAAGCTGCTGCCCCGCCGAAGATGCCGGCATCCGTGTGGGCGATGTGATCCAGAGCATCAACGGAAAATCTGTGCACAGCAATCAGGACATCCAAAAAGCCATTGCCGCTTCAGAGGGATCCCCTGTTTCTGTCACACTTCTGCGGGATCACGCACGATATACGTTTACGGTACACCCTGTTTTTTCCCGGCTGCATTGCCGCTGGCAGACCGGTATGTGGGTCAGAGACAGCACTGCCGGCATCGGTACGGTAACGTATTATATGGCAGCAGAAAATCAATCAGCATATTTTGCCGGATTAGGGCATGCCGTCTGTGATGTCGATACAGGAGAACAAATTCCTCTCGCCAGCGGAGAAGTGGCAGCGGTACGCATCACGGATGTACAAGCCGGACAACCCGGTATACCCGGCGAGCTTCATGGACAATTCGCCGGCACTGCAGATACAGGTGTATTGTTTTCCAATACCGAATGCGGTCTGTTCGGCAGCATGCATAAGCTGCCTCCAAACAAACAAGCCGTCGAGCTGGCATTTAAGCAGGAGGTCACCACCGGCGAGGCAATGATCTACACAACCATCGAGGGCGAATCTCCTGCTGCTTATACCATCGAAATCGAAGAAGTGCACAGTGCCGATACCGGTACCCGCAATATGGTGATTCATATTACCGATCCTGCACTGTTGGCGCTGACCGGTGGAATTGTACAAGGTATGAGCGGCAGTCCGATCCTGCAAAACGGCAGATTGATCGGGGCTGTTACGCATGTATTTGTGAAAGATCCAACCAGAGGCTATGCCATTTTCGCTGAAAATATGTATGCACAAACCACAGCACAGCGCATCATGGAAACGGAATAGGAAAAAAGGGCGTTTCTACCCGTGCAGAAACGCCCTTTCTCATTGTTCAGAACAAAATGCGGCAATCATCTGCCAATCATTGGTCAGTGATTTCTGTTGCAGCAGAACACGCCGCTCTTTCAATCATGAAGCAATTGCTCAGCGGCTCTCGTCGCTGAAACCGCTGTCAACAAGCTCAACCAGAGAAGCAACTGCCTGCTCCTCATCAGTACCGTCAGCGATGATGCGGATGGCGGTGCCGCCCACGATGCCGAGGGAAAGGATGCCCAGCAGACTCTTGGCATTGACACGACGCTCTTCCTTCTCAATCCAGATTGCAGAACGGAACTCGTTCGCCTTCTGAATGAAAAATGTTGCAGGACGTGCATGCAGACCAACCTGATTCTGAACCATGACATCTTTGATACACATAAACTTTCTCTCCTTTATGATTTCATATATTACTTATGGACAAAGCAAACGGCTCTGCTGTATGAGATCATAACAAACACCGGAAGCCAGACAAAAAATCCGCTGTCCATTGCCTGACAAAAGACAGCAACGATTCTCATTCTTCCGATTGCGGACAATCCATTTGCAGCACACTGCAAAGGCTTCTCCGCGAGCCTATGCTACCATTATACAGATTAAACTGCATCTCGTCAACGTGTTTTATCCACAAAACCGTCATATTTGCCAAAAATTCTACGCAATGCCATATTACAAGGAGCTTTCTGCGCTTCTGTTTGGGCATATTCACGAATCGAAACTGTTGAAAACCGTTGTTGAAAGCGCACAGTTTTCAACAATTGATTTTGTAGAAAATCACAGCTTAGGATCTTTCTTTTGACAATTTACCCATTGCTCCCACAAATCCGGTCTTCGTTCCCGGGTAATATTCTGACTTTGCTCCTGCCGCCATGCCGCAATATTCTTATGATGACCGCTGAGGAGCACAGGCGGAACCGTATCTCCTTCCCAGCATTCGGGACGGGTATACTGCGGATATTCCAGCAGACCGGAAAAATGGCTTTCTTCCTCATAGCATTCGGGAGAAGGCAGCACATCCTCACACATTCTTGCCACAGCATCGGTCAGAATCAGTGCCGGCAGTTCACCGCCGGTCACCACATAATCTCCCACCGAGATCTCCTCATCCACAATCCGATCCAGCACGCGCTGATCTACGCCCTCATAATGGCCGCAGAGCAAAAACAGCACGGGCTTCTGCGAAAGCTCGATCACCTTTTTCTGCGTCAGCACGGTTCCCTTCGGTGACAGATATATCGTATGCGGTTTTTCATCATATTGTGCACAGACCGCTTTCCAGCAGTCATAGATCGGCTGTGCCTGCATCACCATGCCCATACCGCCGCCAAAAGGTGAATCATCCACACGACGATGGCGATCGGCAGTATACTCACGGATCTGATGACAATTCACCTGCAAGGCACCTTTCGCTCTGGCTCTGCCCAAAATACTGGATGACAGTACCGCCTCGCACATTTCGGGGAACAGCGTAGCGATTTCGATTTTCATGAATTACGATGCCTCCGAAGAAGCCGCAGATTCCAATGTAATGCTATCCGCAATCTGCAGAATCGATTCCGTATTGAGGGCTTCGAAGAAAACAGAAATCCGCTGATTGGGGTTCCGATCGGGATAAATCATAGCAACAGCAGAAATATTATCTACAAACTCTGTGTTGATACGCAAAAATCCACGATATCCCTTACCATCCAACCGATAAATGGTATCAAAGCGCTCATAGGTATCGTTTTTATAATCCGCAAGCTGATAAAACGTCTTGGCGACACTCGCATTGTTCATGGTAAAATATTCTTTGGTGATAGAATATTGCAGTTGGTCGATCTCATATTCGTTCTGCGGAACAGAAAGCGAATTGACATCACAGAATTCCTTCAATGCATCCGCAGAAATTTCCTCCGAATCATAGTAGGGAATTCCTGCAAAGAGAAACGGCGGACTGAAGGTAATCGTCAAATCCTGTCCGGACAGCTTAATGCGATTGGCAGATTCCGTGACCTGCAGATCCTTGGAGGCCTTCATGGTCATACCAAAGCCGCTGTATTCCTTTGCATCTTCAGGCAAGGAAGAAATGGAGGTAGGGAACTCCTTCACCTGCTCTTGCAAATGCGAATATTCCTTTTCCACCTTAAGATACCACGGCAAACCCGGGAATGCAAAAGCCCAGATCAATCCACCGGCAATTACCGCGCCGCCCACGGCACCCAAAGCGATTTTCCATGTTTTTTTCATATGATTCTCCTTCTCTTTTCTCAGTCAAACAAACCCGGAAGCGGTCGGATCACAACCACGCCCTCATCAACGGAAACAGAACAGACAACGTCAGGGATCACCGGTACCAAGCGTTCCTTTCCTGCTTCATCCCGAATTACATAAACATCATTGGCACCGGTCTGGAGCACATCGCTGATCGTACCATAGCAGACATCCGTATCAGCATCCAGCACGGAAAGTCCCAGCAGATCCTGGATAAAATACGTATCCTCATCCAAATCCGCATCATCACGATTCATATATAATATCGTATTGCGCAGCGCCTGCGCCTGCTCGACAGTATCCACACCGGCAAGCTTCATCAATACCATATTTTTTTGTACCTTTGCTTGTTCTATGGATACGGCTATGGCATTCTCACCGTTGGGATTGCGATAAAGCGTATCGAATTGACAAAGGATCTCCGGGCTGTCACACCACGGCTGCACCTTCACGGTACCATTCAGGCCATGAACCGTAACGATCTTACCGATTTCAAGATATTGTTTTTTCATTGAGACACGGCTCCTTTTTTCAAGGTAAAATGCTTACTTGGTGATTATAGCACATTTCACGCATTCCGTCAAGGCAATATGCAACCATGAAGAAGCAAAAGCAATCTCCTCAAAAAGCATACGGCTCTTTGAGGAGATCATGCATTTCATTCAGGCTTCCGGCAGCGGCTTCACATTTGCCTTTGCCCAATTCAAGTTTTCTGTGGTATATCCAAAGCGGCATCCCGATGCACGTTTTCCGATTTCGCCTGCTGCATATTCCAGATCGCCGGCATATTTCTGACCCATACGAAACGGATATTCATAGCTATCCCCGTAGCAATCATGTATCACCAGATAAATCCCATCCAGCACGCCATTGGTACGATGCTCTTTCCGATATATCAGCAAAATATGGTCATAAGGAATAAAGCTTTCAAAGCACTTGCGTTTCATGATAAACTGCTCTGTAACCATCACCTGCGGATGATCCAGTATCATTTCTTCTTCTCCCTGCAAAATCTGTGCAGCGAGATCATCGGGGGAACCATATTTCCGGAACAAGCGATGCTTCTCGGTTCGAAACACAGTCTTGATTGCAGAAAACAACCGTTTTCCTGCATATACCATCAGCAAAATACCCATCACCACAGCTGCCAGCGCAGGAAACGGACGCCCATCATTCAGCAAAAACGGACCGGCTATCAGCATAAGAACCGCAAATAAAGCAAAGAAACAATAACCCACAGCAGCCCAACCATTTCGACGTCTCATAAGCCGCACGATCTTATCACCGGTCAGCAATGAACCTGCCATATGTCAAATGCCTCCTTCCGACAAAACAGTGCGGATATGATCAATGAAACTCTGTGCCCGGATTCAATGTGGCCGGAGATTTCCATTGGATACCGTAATCACTGCGAAGGATCAGCTTTTTGACCATCCAGTATTCCTTACAATAGTCATAATAGCCGCGCTGATGTTCCAATGCCTCATCAATCTTCTCTTCCAGTTCATAACGAATCGAAAGATATTCGGGTGTCAGCTCCACAGGATCCGTCACAGTATCACCGATCGTTTCATGCGCTTCCTTGGTTACAACAGCATATTCCTCAGCACCCAGATCCGCAAGAAGCATTTCGGACAGTGCTGCCGTCATGCCGTCCGCAGTCTGTGAAGCATACAGGCAAATGGCACATGCGCTGTCTCGCAGATCCAGCAAAGCACCGTTTTCCAGCAATGTTACACCCTTTGCCATCAGACGCTTGGCTGCTTCATGCATTTGGATTGTATAATGCAGCGCTTCGGGCCACCAGCGTGCTTCGGCATAGGTCTCGGCTGTGGCCTGACAAAACCGCAGATAATCGGAATCCTTGCCATCCGCAGCAATCGCCTTCAGAGCATCCTGACAATCCGCAATATACGGATGGGCACGCCACGGCGCAAAATCCATAGCATGAAATTGCTGAAGCAGCAGACAGGCATACAGCAAATCTACAGCAAGCTCAGAGGTCGGATGGGCACGAAATGCAGCAGAAACACGATCAAATAACCGATTGCTGAACCAAACCCCCACAGAAGTTGCACGTTCATTGTTCAGTAAAGCAAGATATTCCATCAAAGCGGTTTGCTTCTGTTGCTCGCTGCTTTCGGTACTTTGCAGCAGATGTTCCAACGCTTCGCCTTTTGCACGAAGCTCATCCTCGCTGGCGTGATGCATTGTATGGTACATAACAAAGCCTCCTCTCCATAAATCAAACCGTTCTCTCATAAATTTCTGTCTGAAATGCCAAAACTCTTATTGTTATAATATCATATATTTGTCATATTGTCAAGCTAATTTTCAACGTATTCACAACCCTGCAGCCCGCACAACTGCAGAAAATATCCCCCAAAAAACACTTTACACAGAGGAAAAAATATGCTATACTATATGCCGATGCATCTCGGCATCAGCACTCAGAAAACGATATACGGAGGAATGCATATTATGTTTGGGCAGATTCTGCTGCAATTACTGTTGATCGGATTGAATGCAATCTTTGCCTGCGCAGAGATCGCTATTATTTCCATTCACGATACAAAGCTTCAGCATATGGCAGCAGGCGGTGACAAACGTGCAGCCCGATTGGTAAAACTGACCTCGCAACCGGCACGGTTTCTGGCAACCATACAGGTAGCCATTACGCTTTCCGGTTTTCTGGGCAGTGCCTTTGCTGCGGATAATTTTTCGGCAACACTCACAAACTGGCTGCTTTCTCTGGGCGTGCCTCTTCAGGAAGAAACGCTGGATACCCTCTCGGTACTGCTGATTACCATTCTGCTGTCCTATCTGACACTGGTGTTCGGAGAACTGGTGCCGAAACGAATCGGCATGAAAAATGCGGAAAAACTGGGGCTTGCACTTTCCACTATGATTTCCGTGATTTCCAAGCTGTTCAGACCGTTGGTCTCTGTACTGACTGCTTCTACCAACGGAATTCTGCGCCTGTTCGGAATGGATCCCAACGCCGAAACGGAATCTGTTACCGAAGAAGAAATCCGCATGATGGTAGATGCCGGCAGCGAAAAAGGTGCCATCGACGATATTGAGCGCGAATTGATCCAAAATGTATTTGCTTTTGATGATATTACAGCAGAGGATATCTGCACGCATCGAACGGATACGGTATTTCTTTCCCGTGAAGATACCCCAGAACAATGGCATAGGCAAATCTTTGAAACCTGCCATAGCTATTATCCCGTTTGCGGCGCCAGCAGCGATCAGATTATAGGCGTGCTTTCTGCAGTGGATTATTACCGTCTGGAAAACAAAACGCGTGATGCAATCTTAGCTGCAATACGTCCTGCCTATTTTGTTCCCGCTGCCATGACAGCCGATGTTCTGTTTACGGAAATGAAACGCAATCACGAGCGTTTTGCAGTTGTTTTGGATGAATACGGCGGTACTGCCGGTGTGATTACCATGACCGATCTCATTGAAGAGCTGGTCGGAGATCTGGGACATGATACCAACCCCAGTGCCGATGAAGAACTGACCCGCATCAACGATACCACCTGGCGCATCGGCGGAGGAGTGCGGCTTTCAGAGGTTTCTGCCGCCATCGGCATAACTCTGACCGGTGATTACGATACGCTCAGCGGTTATCTGTTCGGTGCTCTGGGAAGCATTCCCAAAGATGGCAGTCATCTGAAGCTGCAAACCGAGCAAATCAATGCTGAAGTGCTCAATGTACGGGGACACAAAGCAGAAACAGTTCTGGTGTCACTGCGCTCCGCAAAGTCTGCAGAGACTGCCCCATCCGCACAAGAATAAACCCGAATCACAAGGCGCAGTTCCTTTTGCAGGGATTGCGCCTTCTTTCTACGAATTCAATGTAGGCATGCTCTTTTGATTTATGCAAAAAGGCAAAAATATGCTCAAACCATGGATTTCCTGTGGAATCCCCTTGCAATTTCAGTTGCGCTGTGCTATAATATCGCTATGTGAGTTTATATGGCATGATTCTGAAATACTGCCATGTAAGCGGAATTGCATTCTATCAAATGAGAAAGAATGAGGAATAATCAATGGCTGATGAGAAAAATATTCGTCTGGTGCTGCAGCAGCAGGAAACAGAAGAAAAACCTTTGCTGCGAATCAACACATTGTGGAAGCAGGCAAAACGCTTCTTTGTACTCTGGATTGTCGTATCCATTGTTGCCGCCTTGGGCGTTGGCGCTTTCGCCATGGTGAATTACTCCGATACCATGGAAACACAAGCAATGGTGGAGTTCAGTTTCAAGGGAATTGAATCCGGCAAAGACCCCTACGGCAATAACTTCGACATCACAAAGCTCAAGTCTCCTGCTGTGATTGAAGCTGCTTTGACTGCACAAGGCATCTCTAAGGAGGATGTTCCGGTAGATGTCGTGCGCAATGCGCTCACAATCGGCGGTGTTCGTCCTGAAGATGCCATAGAGAAAATGGTCGGATATCAGAATATTATCGACATGGGCAACACCAATGCGCTCAGCGCTTTGAAGGAATTTCTGAATGTTACTTACTTCCCTACAAAATTCGTCATTACCCTCCAGCTGGATAATACCGATTTGGAGCCGGAACAGGGCGCTGCATTGCTGGATGCCATTTTGGAATCCTACAAGCAGTATTTCTTCCAGACCTATGGCTATAACGATGCATTGGGCAGTGCAGTTTTGTCTGTTGATTACAACGATTACGATTACGAGCGTGTCATCGAAGTATTTGACAGCACCCTGGCCTCCGCGCAGTCCTATCTTAATACACTTGCAGCAGAAGATGACACCGGATTCCGTTCCGCTACCACAGGATACAGCTTCCGTGATCTTTCTTCCGCAATCAATACACTGCGTACAGAGGATCTGGATTGGATCAATTCCTATGTCACTGTGAATAATGTAACCAAGGATAAGGGATTGCTGCTGACCTATTACGATTATCGGATCCAATCCTTAGAGCGCGCCAAAACAGCTGCACAGGAAAAGCTGGTTGCCATCGACGAATCCATTGCTGCATATCAGAAAGACACCATTCTTGTGATGAATAATGAAAACGGCAAAGATATGACCGTTTCTCAGTCTTCCGGCACCTATGACAGCATGATTCAGCAGAAGATCAATATGCAGTCGCAAATTGCTGAGTACACGCGGGATATCAGCTACTATACTTCTCGTTCCACCTCTCTGCGCACCACAACCACCACCGTAACCAATGCACAGATTAAAATGGTGGATGAGCGTATTGCCAATCTCTATACCAAAGTGGAAACCTTGATCGACCAGGTGAATGTGACTGCTGATGAGTATTTTGAAAATGTTGCATATGCCAATGCGTTTACTGTACTGGTTCCTGCCAATGTTCCGGCGGAAACCGGTCTGATTGCAATTGCCACATCATCTGTTTTTCCGATTGTCATCGTCGAATGCTTGATTCTGGTTGTTTATGTGATGGTGGTTGTATGCACCGCATTTGCAAAGGATCAGCGCATTTCTTCCGGTATTGCGTCGTCTGCACAGGATACCGGCAGCTCCGAAGAAACGGAAGCACAGCAGCAGGATACTGCGAAGGATAAGAAAGCACAGAAAAAGTGAATATGATATCAATTGCCGCTTCTTTCGCAATCCGGCAATTGGATATAATATAATGAAAGCTGAGGATGATTATCATGAAGATTGCAGTTGCCGGTACCGGATATGTAGGCTTATCCATTGCCACATTGCTGTCGCAGCATCATACTGTTACCGCTGTGGATATTATCCCTGAAAAGGTGGAAATGATCAATCAGCGGAAGTCTCCCATTCAGGATGACTATATTGAAGCTTATTTCGCAGAAAAAGAATTGGATCTCACCGCGACACTGGATGCAAAAGCAGCGTATACCGATGCGGAATTCGTTGTGATCGCTGCTCCAACCAACTATGACAGCCAAAAGAATTTCTTTGATACTTCTGCTGTGGAGAAGGTTATTGAACTGGTGATGCAGTACAATCCCAATGCGATTATGGTAATCAAATCCACCATCCCTGTGGGCTATACCGCTTCGATCCGTGAAAAAACCGGCAGCAAGAATCTGATCTTCAGTCCGGAATTCCTGCGGGAAAGCAAAGCGCTCTATGATAATCTGTATCCCAGCCGCATTATTGTCGGCACGGATATGGAAGATGCCCGTCTGGTGGAGGCAGCGAAGCGTTTTGCGGCATTGCTGCAGGAAGGTGCAATCAAAGAGGATATCCCCACACTGTTTATGGGCTTTACGGAGGCAGAGGCTGTGAAGCTGTTCGCTAACACCTATCTTGCCCTGCGTGTCAGCTATTTCAACGAGCTGGATACCTATGCCGAAATGAAAGGTCTGGATACCCAGCAAATCATTGAAGGTGTTTGTCTGGATCCCCGTATCGGCAGCCACTATAACAATCCCAGTTTTGGTTACGGCGGCTATTGTCTGCCGAAAGATACCAAACAATTGCTTGCCAATTATGCCGATGTTCCTCAGGATATGATGAGTGCAATTGTCGCATCCAACCGTACCCGCAAGGATTTCATTGCAAGCAGAGTATTAGAACTGGCAGGCTATTACAGCTATGATGAAAACAGTCAGTATGATAAATCGCTGGAAAGACCTGTGACTATCGGTGTCTATCGTCTGACTATGAAGAGCAATTCCGATAATTTCCGGCAAAGCTCCATTCAAGGCGTTATGAAACGTGTGAAAGCAAAAGGTGCAACTGTCATTATCTATGAACCGACTCTGCAAGACGGCGACACCTTCTTTGGAAGCCTTGTCGTCAATGATCTGGAACAGTTCAAGGCAAAAAGCGATGCCATTATCGCCAACCGTTATGATGACTGTCTGGATGATGTGCAGGATAAGGTTTATACCAGAGATATTTTCAAAAGAGATTGATCTCTTTTACATTGTATGCATGAAAACAGAGCAAAGCGAATTCTCGTTTGGCTCTGTTTTTTTGTCATAAGCGAAAAAAAGCAGCTTTTCAAACGTCATAGTATCAGGAAAGGAGGTGCGGCATATGCCGGAACGCATTTCAAAAGAACTGCGCAAACAATTGCATCAAGGCGATCCTGAAGCCTTTGCTGCTTTGTATCAAATGCTCAAAACGCCCGTATTTACCATCGCTTTTCGCATTGTGCGCTCAAAGGAAGAAGCGGAAGATATTATGCAAGAGGTTTTTTTGCGGCTCTGGCGAACCCCACCTGCCCCTTCTGTCCGGAATCTGCGTGCGTGGATCTTTCAGATGGTGCACAATCTGGCAATCGATACGCTGCGCAGGCATCCGGATACAGCGCAAGCTCTGGAGAATGCCGCATTGACCGAAGACGATGTCTTTCAGACACTCGCTCTGCGCTTTGATCTGGAGCAGGCAATCCATGCACTGCCCTGTACGGAACGTGAAATCCTGACGCTGCATCTGAACGGCGGACTGCGGTTTCATGAGATCGCTGCCATTGTGGAATTATCTGTCTCAGCAACCTATCGAAAATACCGTAAAGCGCTGAATGTGCTCCAAACCACATTGAAAGGAGATGGAATTGTATGAAACAAAACTATCTGTGGTTATTTCTGTTGGTCTGTCTCTTATGTTTCCCCTCTATACGATGTGCCGCTGCCGACGCTATGTATCCCACTGCCTTGGATCTGCTCAATAGTTGGCAAGATGAATACCCCGATGCTTTTTGCGGCTGTTGGTGTGAGGGCGCTCCAAACATTCACCTGACCATTGCCGTTACAAATACTGCAGAGGGCGAAGCGCTCAAGCAGGAGATTCTCTCGCAAGTTGAGGATGACAGCACCGTTTCTTTTGTCTATCAACAATATTCCCGCAACGAGCTTCTTGCAGTGCAAACGGAACTCGAATCCTATTTCCAACAGGATATCGGGCTGGTTTTTCTGGCACTCAGAGATGAAGAAAATCAAATTGAAGCCGCCTTCTATCGTCCCAAGCTGGACTTGCCCGAAACGCAAGCTGTTTTGCAGGCGTGGGAACAACAATTTGGTACTGCAATTGGAATACAGGCGGTGGATTATGAGACACTGGAACCCACCATAGGCACCATTGAGCCTGCCAAGGCGCCTCCGTGGCATTTGATTGCAATCTGTGCAGTGTTCTTTTTGACAATCCTTGCTGCAGCGTTATGGATCGTGCAGCGTAAACATCATACAGCACTGCAAACAACCGAAAACATCCTTACGCAGGATAATGCATCTATCAGCAAAACAGCATTATGCCGTATGATCAAAGAACAAGTGCCCGCAATACCAAGGCATTGTGATGATGCGATTTTGTCTGTGATGGAAGAAACCCCCCGATAATATCAAAAAATCGCCTTTGATCCGTTGGTGATCAAAGGCGATTTTGATTTGTATGATATCAGTGCATCACAACATATTTACCATTCCCAGTCTTCCCAGAACCGGCCAACACGCTGCTTTAAGGATTCTCCTTTTTGCTTAGCCGTTTCATTGATTGCCGCAATGGCAATGAGCAATACACCTGCCAGCAGCAGGTAAACCCACCACTGCAATCCGGGTGACAATCGGATGGCAACTCCGCAAAGAGAAATACCTCCCAGCAGGAACCATTTCTTCTGTTTGAAATAATAGGCAGTAATGAAGATGACCAATGCGCAAATCAATACTGTGAGCAGATCTGCTTCCTCATTGGAAATCAATGCACCCGATGCCAGTGCAATCATGGAGTAGGTGCCGATGGCAAACAGACACCAGCCGCCGGTTTGTTTGCCATATAGCTTACGCAGCACAATACCAAAGCACAGCAAAGGCAGCAAATGGTATTTTCCATCCAGATAGGTATCATTGAAATCAAAGATCGGCTGCATCCAGAGCGCAAGCATCATCAATGCCGCAGAAGCCGTTATAATACCCTTTCGGTTAAAAGGCTCTTCTTTCTGTGTCAGCGTAATAAAATGCAGTGTATACAAGCTGAATAACACAGGCACAAAGAAACGAAGCCAATCGGTCATAGATTCGGTATACATCCAAAAACCGGAAGCGTCCCACAGCAGCAGCGGTATGATACCGCCTGTCACAGTCAGCGTAATGCTGCGCTTTTGCTGCATGAGATACAACACTCGGCCAAGATAACAGAACACCGCAGTCAGCAGCGAAACCACCAGTACCATGCCCACTACGATCAGCACTTCAGATCCTGCAAGGGCCGACTCTGCAGGACTTGTCGTATTGCTGAGATTCCACTCAAACTGCTTCAAGATGATGTGGAAAATCAATACGGCACTGAGACATACGGAAGATGGCAACAGATATTGCTGCGGCTTTGTCATAAACCATGCCGCAATTGTCAAGACAATGCTAAACAGCAGGAATACAGTATCAAATCTTGAACCCGGACACTGTACCAGCAGAATATTATACAACAATGCATAAGCAGGAGCGATCCACTGCATAACCTCAGTGAAGGCATAATCGCCCACAAAACGCAATGGCATCCGACGAATGGTAAAGACAAAACCACTCAGCAGCAGAATGACTGCGCCCGAAAGCATCGCAGACGCATAGCTTCTGCCTCCTTGAGCATAGGCAAATGCAAATTGATCACCGATATAATAAACGGTCTCCGTTACCAGCAAGACCATCGTAATGAAACTTGCATAAGTCAAAGGACGAAATCCTCTGTTTGCAAAAATCCGATAAAGTATTCCTGCGCCCAACGCATTGAGCAGCATAATACAAATCGGGAACACTGTACCCATCCCAAAAGCATATCCGAATGTGCCCAGCAAAAGGGAAGGAACAATCGTCAGGGCAAACAGCAAGCGCCGTACAGCATGGAACCGCTTGACGGTGGTAAAATAGGTGAAAAATCCCACTGCCATGGAAAGCATTGACCAGATCAATACGCCAACATGATCCGCTGCCCGGATCGGCAGCAAGCTGCTCACTGTACCGCAAAGGAAGATCAGTGCAATCGGCACCAAGCAAGCAAAAAACTTTTGTCTTTCATATTGCGTATCTTTTTCCAAAGCCAGATAAAGATATGCCACGAACGCTGCGGCAAGCAGCAATGTGTCAATCAGAATCTGCCAATTGAAGGATTCCGAAAAGGATGCAATGCTGGCCAGGGCAGAAAGTGCCATGGCTGTCGGGAACAGAAAATCCGAGAAGGGTGTCCGCAGCAAACGGCACAGCAGATAGAGTGCTCCGAAAAACAGACAAAGCACTGCAGCCAGCAGATAGGCATTGCCGGCATCAAACAGGAATGTATTGCCGATGCCGAACAGCAGCACCAGCGTTTCTGCTGCAAGATAGGAGCGCAGCCAAATGCTCTTGGTGCGCAAGGCAGGCAGTAAGGTCGCAGCCAGCAGAAAGGCAGCCGCTACCAGAGAAATCCATGTCCACGATGCTCCACTGACAGCATAGCCAAGCATAATCACCAGCGAAAACCCTGCAATCAATCGGAACATCCATTGATAACCCTCGATCACCGGCAACGGCAAGCTGTCTGTCATTTCTAAGATCAAGAAAAGGATACTGGAAATAATACAGATCAGCGCAAAATACATCCAGCCGTTGATGTTCAGAGAATGGTTCTCCAGCAACGGATGCAATACCCGTGCGAAGCCATACAGCGTCAGCGCACCCATAGGCACCGCAGAAGCAGAACGCATCCGTGTTGTCAGGGTCGGTGTCAGAAATGCAGCAGCAACCGCAAAAGCCGCAAAACCATACCACGAAGGATTGCCGTTGATACGAATCAGAACCGGCAAAACGGATAAGGCGGTAAATATCAACGCAAAAGGCTCAATTGCCTTTCCGATGGCTTGTGGCAGACGCTTAGCAAGCAGCGGTGCCAATACGGTCAGCACCAAAGCATACAGCGCAATCGCGAGTGTCCATGGCGCATAGGCTGGCAGCACAGCTGCCATAAGACATAAATATGTAAGAGAACCGCCTATGAGCGTGAAGATTCCCCAGCCCAGCTGTTGATAAATCCGTACAGCAATGGCGGAGATCATTGTAAAGGCTCCAAAAACAAGCGTATACAGCCATGGGTTATCGGATCCTGAGAGCCCTTTTCCCAGCAAGGAAAAATAACCCGCAGCCCAGATAGAAATCGGGAAATAGGCTGTGCCCAGAGAGAAAAATGCCATACCGGTACGTTTCAGATGCCACATACGATGTGCCAATGCCGAAACGCCGAAGAATAATGCGCTGCCTGCTGCCAGCACACCGAGCTTGCCAAAGCCGGGCAGCGTATTCCATTGGGTACGAACAAACAGCAATCCCGCAAGAATCACCAGAATCACACCCACACCCAGCATAACAGTAATGGCAGATATCGTTTGAGCGCTCTTTGCAGGCTCCGATACCGTATAGGAATAGCCGGGTGCAGACTTTCGTGTGGGACGTACAGAGACAGGATTCTGCATCACCGATCCTTGGAATTCGGATTCGGATTCCGACTCCGGCTTCTTCTCCTGTATCTCGGAGGATTCCTCTTCTGTTATGGAGGCAGTTTCCTCCGGCTGCAACTCTTGCGGCTCTGTCTCCTCAATGACCGCTGCAGAGGCCGCTTCCTTGGATAATGCCGGAGGCTTGGCAACAGCCAGCAGCTTTTCTTTTTGCTGCTGCAGCTCATTGGCAGTCAGTGCACCCTCAGCATACAATTGATCCAGCTTTTTGAGTTCCTCCTGCACAAGCCTCTCTCCATCGGGTTCGATTGGTCTGACAGGCGGCTGGGTCATCGGAACAGGACGCTGTTCCATCGGCGCTGCTATACCGGACTTTCCGGACTTCTGCCAGTTTGGCGGCATAACCAGCTTGATGCCCCATCGAGCAATCTCATAAGGCGTTGTTCTTCCCTGCATGATCAGATTTTTCAAAAAATCTTCCGTTTGCTTTTTTTTCTGACGTTCCAGAAAATACAGCACTAACAAGACAATCGGTGAAATGAGCCATAAAACGATGAATAATACAGCATAAATCTCCAAATCTCTTTTTCACTCCTTCCGCAAGCTAGAATTCGCAATTGCTTTGTGCATAAAACTTCATTGCAGTTGATTATGAAAGCTGAGGATATGCTGTTTCAGACAAGCAAAGGATTCTTCGCTGATATCATGCTCCAGTTTACATGCATCCTCAGCAGCTGTTTCAGGCGTCACGCCTAATCCAATAAGCCAATCGGTTAATACCCGATGACGTTCATAGATCCGTTCTGCGACTTGCTTTCCCAATTGTGTCAGTGTAATGCATCCATCTTCCTCCACCAGAATGAAGCCGCCATCCCGCAGGATTCCCATAGCTCGGCTGACACTGGGTTTTGAAACCCCCATCTCATGGGCAATATCAATCGAGCGCACAGATTGCCCCTTTAATTGCAGCATCAGAATCGTTTCCAGATAGTTTTCTCCGGATTCATACAGCTTTGTCACAGGCAGCAGCCTCCTTTCTGATCAAAGCGAACAAATACATAGTAAAGTATAGCAGAGTATTGGTTGGTTGTCAAGTCAAAGTACATCCGGTGGGACGATCTCGCAAACCGTCAACGTATCCTCAATCACCCGAAAACGAACATCAAAGCCCGAATATACAATCCCATAGATTCGATCGGCATCTTCACTATAACCGGGACGGGGATCCTGCGCAAGCAGAGCAATCACAGCCTCCTGCCCGGCAGGTGGGATCTGCTGCAGCAAATCAGAAGGAAACTCTACTTGCAGCAGATGCTGCTTCGTTTGCGCCGTATAGCCCTCCGAAGCTTCGGGATGACAATCTGCAAAAGGCAAATATGGCTTGATATCGTAAATCGGTGTCCCATTCATCAGATCAATACCGGAAACATCCAGCAGGATACGATGATTTTCTTCCCGAATGGCTTCCAGCTTCACACAGGACAGTCCGATGCTGTTAGGACGAAAGGGAGAACGGGACGCAAACACACCCACACGGCGATTGCCTCCCAGACGAGGCGGACGCACCGTTGCAGACCAACCCTTGCCCTCCTTCTTGCCGGCTTCGGAAAAATCCCAGAGCAGCCAGATATGAGAAAAGGATTCCAATTCGCGAAATGCAGCAGGCTGACTGTATTCCGGCTCCATTACAATGGTGCCGCAAAGAGCAGGCACAAGACCGCTCTGTCTGGGAATGCCGAATTTTGTGTGCAGATCCATATGCATATAGGCAATTGGCTTCATAGCAAGAGGACTCCTTTGCAATCTGATATCCATACATCGTATGTCATATTGTGGCAATGTACCCGATCAAACGAAAATAGGGGGCAGCACTCCCCGCCCCCATTTCACGTATTGTCTTTGTTTAGGATACGCCCAACAAACCGGGGACTGCGGATAAATTGCCATCCTGGCAAAAATTACTCATCTCATATAGAATCAGAACATCTTCCGGCGCAGTCGCCAGCAGTTCTGTCCAGCTTCCGTCATCATATCGCAGGTCAATCATAATGATCTTATCATAATGCGTCAGCAAAAACGGTACAAAACAATTCGCATAGGAATCCTTAAACAGCAGCAGCGATTTTCCTGCATCGGCTTGGGTTGTGATTTCGACTCTGCCATAATTGCCGCCGAAAAATACTCGGTACTGATCCTTGTCATACAGCTTTGCATAATCCATGACCATACCGGGGCGGCCATCCACTGTTACCGTAACCTCCGGCAAATCAAACAGCACTTCCACCGTATCAAAAGGACCATCGGCATCCAGCACCTTAGAATCCAGCGTACCTCGGAAGGTTTCGCTGACTGTCTGAATATTCCACTGCGCCTTTGGAATGGAAGAAAAGCCCGCCTGTGCCGCAAACGCTTCATATGCATGAAGTGCACCATTGGTATTCCAATGATGATCCGTGCGATAATAGAGCTGTTCCCCTTGATCGGAAAGCATCGTAAAACTGCCGCGCAGATCAATCATGGTGCAGCCAAACTCCGCAAGATACGCCTTTGCCTGCTCAAACCGAACATCTTCTGCATAATACGGTGCATAGCGAGGCAGGCGTTCCGGCATGATCGCTGCGGCAGCCGGAGCAGGCATAAAATATACATTGCTCCCTGCCAACTGCTCTGTGAGCACCGAAACAGCCTGCAAATTGGCTACGAATCGGGAACGTGTCAGATGTGTATCCGTAATTTTTTCAAAATAATAATCATCCTTGCCGAGATATACCTCGGCAATTTCTTTTTTGCCAAGCCATTGCTGTACCTTGGACTGCATCGCTGTCCAGGTATCTCTCAGCGGAACCTGATCACTCATATATTCCGTGATATCTTCTTGAAAATCACCTTCCGCAACAGCCTCCCACGAAAACTGCGGTCTTTTCGCAAGATATCGGTTTTCGTTTTCCGAATACGCACGAGGCGTTTTCAACAGAATCAGCAAGCCGGTAACAGTCAATGCCGCCATCACGCTCACCGAAAACAAGGCTTCTGTTTTTTTCATATGCACAAACGCCTCACTTTCTTAGAATCGGAAATACAAAAATGGATTATAGCTGTCGGCAACCACAGCAGAAAAACTCAGTACCAACAGCGCTGTGCACCAGATTCCCTGCAAAACCACTGCGGCAGAATCTGAACACTTGGCAAGAAATTTCCTTGCAAGCTTTGCGGGCAGCTCTGTGGAAGCAATTGCCATGATCACAAAAAGGATCCCGTAATTGCTCAGGTGATAAAGAGCGGTTGCTTCATAAAAACCATTTGCGCCAAATAATGCCCTGCAATATTGCTGCAGTATCGTGAAATCCTCGGCTGCAAAAATCACCCAGCCGAATACGATCATCAGCAGCGCATAACCATGCTTGATCAAAGCCGGTGTTTTGGTCAAAATCTTTCGCAGCAAGGTTTTTTCCAGCACCAGCAACGCAAAGAAATAGAGTCCCCAAAGTAAAAAATTCCATCCGGCACCATGCCACAGACCCGTCAAAGACCATACAATCAACAGATTCACAATCTGTCGTGCCATGCCTTTTCGATTGCCTCCCAACGGAATATATACATATTCCCTGAACCACGTGCTCAGCGTAATATGCCACCGACGCCAGAAATCTGTGATGCTGTCTGCCTGATAAGGATAACGGAAGTTCTCAACAAACGTAAAGCCGAACATCTTTCCCAGACCGATTGCCATATCCGAATAGCCCGAAAAATCGAAATAGATCTGGAAGGTGAAAGCAATTGCACCAATCCATGCCGATGCGGCAGAGATGCTCTCGGACTGAGCTGCAATGGCTTCCCACAGTCTGCCTGCCTGATTGGCAAGCAATGCTTTTTTTCCCAATCCGATGCCGAAACGAAACAATCCCATACAAAACTGATGCATACTGTCATCACGCTTCTGAAGCTGAGCTTCCACATCAGCATAACGCACAATCGGACCTGCAATCAGCTGCGGGAACAGTGTGACATACATGGCGAAATCAATGAGATTCTTCTGTACTTTTACATCGCCCCGATACACATCAATCACATAAGAAAGCGCCTGGAAGGTATAAAACGATATTCCGATCGGCAATGCAATCTTCAGCAAAGCAATCCCTGCATCGCTTACACTATTGATGGTTCGGATGAAGAAATCCGTATATTTGAAAAAGCCCAGCAAAGAAAGATTCACAATCAGCGTAAAAAGCAATGCTGCTTTTGCACCGCCCTGCCGTTTCTTTTCCTGCGCAGAATGCACCAGCAGACCGCCGATATAGTTCAACAGGATGGACGAAAGCATCAGCAAAATATAAACAGGCTCGCCCCACGCATAAAACAACAGACTCATCAGCAGCAAAAAGAAATTGCGTGCACTGAATACCGTATTGCGTATGGTAATGGTTTTGGATGGCAATATCCGATAGATCAAAACCGTAAAGGGCAGAAAGCCACACAGAAAAATCAGGCTGCTGAATACCATGAAGCAATTTGCCTCGCTTTCTTTTATGTTATGAGCAAAATGTCAAGAGAGATATGCTGCCAGTTTACCTACCAAATAGCTGCTCTGGATCATGGAGACATTATTGGCAAAAACCACATCTGCATTGGGATACTGTGCAGTAAATGCCGCAAGATCACGGGCATCGTGCCGATAATCAAATGCATATACTGTCTCATAGCTGCCTGCAAGGAAAGGAATCAGCGCATTACCGTAAGATTCCTTGATCAGAATACAAACAGAGCCATCCTGCAAAGCAGAATTTTTGGTAACAACCTTCGCATGATCGCCGCCGGCAAACGTGCCGTATTTCATTCTTGCGGTATAATCCGTCACATCCGCAAGCAACGGCCAATTATGCGCAGCGCCGTCGGCATCGAAGTATTCCATAGAAATGCTGTCATACTGCGGCACATAATAAACATCAACGAAATCCGGATTGGCTGCAAGCTTCGGATGCTCATTCGTATCTCGATAGAAAGTACCCAAAAAGCCCTCGAAGCGTTTTGTTTCCATATCGCTTAACGCAGGAACCGTTTTGCCGGTTTGCGCACAAAGAGCAGAAAAGGCATAATAGGCACCCAGTGCTGTCCAGTGATGATCGGTTCGGAAATAGATGTACTCGCTGCGATGGGCACGCAGGGTATCGTAAAGGAAAACCGGCTGTACTCCATTTTGCAGCTTGGCATTCAGCTTTTCTATGGCGACTCGCTGATTGGTCGAAGGCACTTGATTCACATATTCATCGGGCAGTGTAATACCCATGCTGTTCGGAATCATCATGGAATAAACCTGAACGGTATCGGGTACGGCGGCTGCAAACTGATTCAATGCATTGGCATATTGCGTGACAAAGTTATCATTATAATAATAGCACTCATAAACCGTATCACCATCACGCACTACAACATCATAAAGCTGATAATCCCCTTGCGGCGAAATCACCTGACCGCCATCGGAGGACAACGGCGGAGTGGTAACGGTCGTCGTGGTCTGCTGCGTGCTGGTAGCAGTCGTGGTGGTAGAGGTCATAGCAGTTGTTGTTTCCTTCGGTGCCGGCTCTCCCAAATTCACAGCGTTGGATTTTCCGGTTGCTAACACTTCATCCACGATTTTTTTGGCAGCGGCAGGATCCGGTGTCACACAAAGCACGGCATAACTGCCGCCGGTTACAATGATAGCATCCTCCAGCTTATCCACCTGCTCCGGTGCATAGCGCTCATATTCTCTTGCCATTTCCTGCAAATAGCTTTCCATAGAACCTTGAATGGCTTTGACAGCCGCATCATCCGCTCCACAGAACACAGCAATCATATCGGGTACTGTACCTGTTGCCGCATAGCCTGCTGCATCGGAATATCCTGTAATATTCATCAGCAATGCCATGGTTGCGCCGCGATTGGCTTTCAGTTCGGCATCCAGCGGAATCTTCTGGTAAAGAGTATCTGCAAAATCCTGTGCCGAAATTGTGACGGTTGACGAGTTTTCGGAGCTGTTATCGCATCCATTGCAAAAGCAAAAGATACTGATTCCTGCCAGCAATAAGGCAAACCATTTTCCAAACAAGCGTTTCATGAGTCATTCCCTTTCTGTTTTTGACCATATTGAAAATCGGTCTCTTATTGATACGGCAATCATGGAAACACCGTCACAAAAGAGACCATAACATTCTGCTTTCATTATACCCCCTATTGCCGCAAAAATCAAGGATTTCTTCTGCTCTGCGATGCCAATTTTCGACAGGTTTCCTCGAAGCATTTTGTCGAATTTGTTTGAGATGCCATCACGCAGCAAAAAGCCGCTTTCCGGTCAGATCAAACTGGAAAGCGGCCTCTCGTATCTTGTTTCAGTATTTGCAGATTCACTTAGTCCGCAGAAGCATCCTCAGAGTACTGTGTCATCGTAATATCGGGATGCACAGTCTCATCTTTTGGCGCGTTTTCAGGCGTTTGAAAGCCCAACTCTTTATCAACTTCCTCAAGAATTTTCTTAAACCGAGGCTCGTTTGTCAGATCATATGCCACACGATAGAACAGACCCACTAACTGCGGCTGTCTGTGATCTCTTGCAGATTCACCCAGCGTCACTGCCAGATTCACCAGATCGTTGTTGGGCGGCACAGACAAGTCATACTTTTCAAAGGTATCCAGAATTTGTCCGTTTGTAGGCTTTTCAAACATTCTTCCCATGGTATGCAGCCGACGAGTTACATCAGTCAGCTCCAGTTCCACGGCACGATTGCTTTCGAAGCAAAGGCTTTTGAAATAAAATACCGCAGCGTCATAAAACTCCTGTTTCATCACGCAGTAATAGCCCATATTACACAAGGTGCGCGCAATGCGGGAGGGTGTGGTACAGATCCGCAGTGTATCACGATTGATTTGCAGCAGTTTCTCCGGATTGCCGGCAAACTTATAGATCTCAGCCAGCTCAAAACGCACATCAGCATTCACCGGATTAAATCGGATACCACGCTCGACTGCCTGTGCAGCAGCTCTCACCTTGTGATTTTCCAGCAATACAAAACCATACATCGTCAGATAATGTGCAAAATCAAAGGGCGCACGATCAAAATCCGTTACTGTCGGATAATACATCCGATAGAGATGATATTCAAAGGGATTGCGGAAGCAAAACCACTTTTTATCACCGATTTCAAAATGCTCATGTATCACATCTGCCATCTCAGCCAGCAGTGCCTCAGCCTCTTGGGTTTTGCCTTCGCTGATGAGCTCCATCGCATTATGAAACGCCAGATCCATTCTTTTGCCGCGGACAAATGTCGTTTTCCGCATATGCTCCTGTGCATCCTTGGGCATCAGCGAAAAGCCAAGTTCCGCAAGCGCTGCGGTAATCTCAGCAGCATTCTCCTCACGGCGATACTGCTTTGCAAGATCCATCAGATATTGCAGATCTCTCTGGGGATCGCCGCTCAGCTCGGTACGGGTCTTGGCGATCAGTTCTGTTACATTGACCATTTTACAGTTCCCCTCTGTTTTCAATGATTTTTATCCGAAATGGCATTTATCAGCCATATATCTGCCATTTTATTGAGCTTCCTTTGCCGCTTCAACAGCAGCAATGCCCAGAATATCCAAGCTTTCCCGATCCACAGGCGAAGGACAGCCGCTCATCAGCTCTCGTGCATTCTGCACCTTCGGGAAGGCAACCACATCTCGCAGACTATCCGCTTCGGCAAGCACCATGGCAAGACGATCCAGACCAATGCCCAATCCGCCGTGAGGCGGTGCACCATATTGATAAGCCTGTACCAGAAAACCGAATTTCGCTTCGATCTCCTCAGCGGAAAGGCCCAGTGCTTCAAACATTTTCTGCTGCAGCTCATAATCGGTAATACGAATGGAGCCGGAACAAAGCTCTGTACCATTGAGCACTAAATCATAAGCTTTGGCAAAGACTTTTTCGGGTGCCGAATCTAAATAAGGCAAGCATTCATCCATAGGCATGGTAAAGGGATGGTGCATTGCCATCCACTCACCGGTATCCTCGTTCTTCTCAAAGAACGGGAACTGCGTGATCCACAGGAAATTGAACTCCCCTGCCGGAATCAAATCCAATGCTTTACCCAGATGATTTCGCAGTGCACCCAATACAGGCAGCGTCACAGAAGTCTTATCCGCAACGATCAGCACCACATCACCCTTCTGCGCTCCGGCAGTCTCCAGCAAGGTCTCAAGCTGACCTGCCTGCAAGAATTTGCCGAACGAGCAGGCAGGTGCATCCTCCACCCAGCGAACAAATGCAAGGCCTTTCGCACCAATGCCTCTGACCATTTCAGTCAGCTTATCAATTTCTTTCCGAGTAAGCTTGGAAGCCGCGTTCTTGGCAGTAATGCAGCGCACCGTTCCACCGACAGAAAGTGCATTCTCAAAAACAGGGAACGGAATTTGTGCTGCAATCTCGGAAAGATCACAAAGCTCCATGCCAAAACGCAGATCCGGCTTATCGGATCCAAATCGGTTCATTGCTTCGGTATAGGTAAGACGAGGCAGCGGTGTCTTTAAGCTCTTGCCCATGACCTTTTCAAACAATGTAATCAGGAAGCCCTCTGTCAGATCCAAAATATCATCCACATCAACAAAAGACATTTCCAAATCAATCTGTGTAAATTCCGGCTGACGATCCGCGCGCAAATCCTCATCACGGAAGCAGCGGGCAAGCTGAATATAACGGTCATAGCCGGAAACCATCAGCAGCTGCTTATAGATCTGAGGCGATTGCGGCAGCGCATAAAACTCGCCATGATGCACACGAGAGGGCACCAGATAATCTCTTGCACCTTCCGGCGTTGATTTCATCATCATAGGCGTTTCAATTTCAAGAAAGCCGTTTGCATAAAAATACTCTCTTGCGCATTGTGCAATCCGATGACGCAGAATGAGATTCTGCTGCAATGGTGCACGGCGCAGATCCAGATAGCGATATTTCAGACGCAATTCCTCATTGACCTTGGTTTCTGCCGTAATCTCAAAAGGCGGTGTTTTTGACTTAGCAAGAATACGCAGATCTGTGACATAAATCTCCACATGACCTGTAGGGATCTTGTCGTTCTTGCTTTCACGTTCCCGCACCTCGCCCTTTGCCATTACCACATATTCACTGTGACAGGAAGCAGCTTTTTCAAAGAGCACCTTGTCTGTTGTGTCATCAAAAGTAAGCTGCACCACTCCGGTACGGTCACGCAGTACAATGAAAATAATACCGCCCTTATTTCTGACGGTATCGCAGAAGCCGCCTACCGTAACAGTTTGTCCGGCTTCCAACACCTCACCGCAATAGTGGGTGCGCTTAAGTCCTTGCATATTGTCCATGATTCAAAACTCCTTCTTTCCATGATTCATCATATCATAAGCCATATGCGGCGCAATACATCCATATATCGCCGCAGTATCATCGCATCAATCGTCGTCGTATCACATGATAGTAAAAATCGGTCAACCCGCTCAGGGAAGCTTCATAGATCAAAAACACAATCACCGCACCCACATCCAATACCGGCAGCAGCCATCCGGCAAGCTCATCAAAGGTAGGCAATCCCAGCACATAGATCGTCAGAAGATAATCCACTACAAGAAACAGCTGGAACAGAATCAGCTTAGCAAGCAGCTGCAGCGGCCTGAATGAAATCCGATTCATCCAAGGACGCAGCAACGGATAATATCCAAAAAACAAAGTAAACATCAATGTGGCTTCCTTATCATAGGTCACCACCATGGAAAGCAGACTCACTGCCACATAGGTCAGCAAAGCCCAGCTTGTCCCTACCTCAGCAACCAAAATGAGCAGCAGCACACCTGCAACCATAGGTGCTGCAATATACAGCATCGGCGCTATTCCTGTCAAGAACATTGTCACCAGACAAAGCGCTGCTACGATTCCTCCTAATGCCACACGATAGCTGATGCGCATGGCATGACGTTTTTTCTCACTGCTCATGATCCCGTTACACCGATCGCCAAGATTTCAAACTGCTTTTCGGTATGATCCTCAAGCATTTTCAGTTCCACCTGCAATTCCTGTACCGTATCACTTTCATATACCAAATCCACTGCAGGTCCGCCCCATGCATTCGAGCCAAAACCATTCACAATTCCCTCAAGCTTACCATTGACATACACGCCCAGCATACCGTAATCGGTACTGCTCGCTTTTTGATATACAATAAACAGCTCTTTGGTTTTTACGGTAAAGGCAAGCGGGGCATTTTCCATATCCCTCTGATAGGTAAAGCCTGCCGGAAAATGACTGTTGGTTGTGCGCACAGCCCAGGCACCATCTTTGAATTTCAGATTGGATGCATCCAAAAGCGCTGCATTTTCATACAGCTTCGGCTCCAATGTTTCGGCAGGGATTGTGTAGGATGTTTCAGCCTTTTTTGCTGATGCTTTTTCAAAATAACGAGCAATGTACTCTGCCAGTAATGCATGACCGGCTATATTCGGATGCACATCATCATCGGAATACGTATCCCATGTCATTCTGCCGCTTTCCAGCTCCGGCACAAGAGCATCCCGAACACTGATCATGCCAAGATCATAATGCTCACCGATTTTCTGTTGATTCTCTTGGCAGGTATGTCCGTTTTCCATATAGGTGAACAGCAAAATAACAGCCGGTTGATTCTCCTGTGCAAGACAGGCTCGTACCAAGCTTTCATAGGCAACGATATATTGATAGTCACCGCCGTCATTCACAGCAAACTCAATCAAAATAATATCCGGATCGGTCGCCAGCAGCTCTGTGGATGCTCGCAGATTTCCCAAGACAGAGGGCGTTCCGGAAAGGCCGTTGTTCTGACAGGTTACCGTGCCGCCCTTGAGATAGGTTGTCTGAAACGCTGCAGCAGATAATGAAGCATAGCAATCAGGAGATTGCGCCCCGGCAGAATAGCCTTCGGTAATAGAGCCGCCAATATAGCCGATGGTAATATCCTCGCCCTGTTCCGCACGATCCATGATGGCATTGAGGCGACAGGTATTGCCCAATTGCACTACGGAGCGATCTACCATAGCAGCATGAAATTCCTCCGGCGTTTCGGGCGCTTTGGAGGATGCTTCACATCCGGTCAGCAGAGCGCCGTTCATGGCAAGAGCAGCCGACATCATCCATGCAATATGCTTTTGTCCTGCCGAAAACTGCCGCTTCATGGTCTCACCTCTTTATGTTCAGCGGAAAGCAGATGAAAAAAGATTCACACGTTCCATCATAACTCATATCTTATTTATTATACCATATTTTCACCATCTGTCAAGGGATAAACACAAGGGGAAAGCGCTGTGTGCATTTTTACTGCGGCGCTGCTTTGGGATGCTGTTTGGATAAGATACAAAGTACTGATATCAAAAAAGAAGATCACGTTGAGCGTGATCTTCTTTTCAAAAGACGGATCTTATTCTCCGGTCAGCATCAACCGACGGAAATTAGGGTGTTCCTTAAAGCCAATGCTTTCATAAAACGGCACTCCCATATCCGATGCTGTAACATACAGCTCACCACAGTCCCGTTGACGTGCAAGCTTTGTCAACTTTTGCAAAATTGCGGTACCCACACCCATTCTGCGGAACTCCGGCTCTGTATACATGGCAAAAATCACGCCGATCTTTCCGGTAGGATTGGCATAATACGGCGCTTTATTGACATAACTGATACCGCCGTTAGCAATCACACGATCCTCGCAGACAGCAACCAGCATGGTTTGGGCGCCGGTTGTCAGAACCTCCCGATAGTAAGCGAATAACGGCTCTGATAAATCACAGGTAGCAACAGCACCTTCACTGGCAAGCTGCTTCAGACGCAGTTCTACCAATGCGCCGATATCAGATGCTACCGCCGGACGAATCATCCACTCCATATGTATTCCCCTCCGATCACATTGAAAAATTGATACTGTTTCCGATGAAAAATCGGGCAGTGCAATACGAAATGCTGTTGGCAACGCAGTTTCTGCCGCAAGAGCCGCAATCGGAACCCATGTGAATTCCTCAGGGCATGCCTTGCAGCGCAGATACACACAAGTCATATGCCATTCGATATGTGTAAAGATATGCACACGTCGTGCCACTGATACCAATTCCGAGGGCATACAATTCCAAGAGGCCGCTGCATTGAGCGCTTCTTGAGGTGCCAGCTTTCCATCGACGTGCGGAAGTTCCCACATACCGGCAAGCAGCCCTCGGCTAGGTCGTTTTCGCAATGCGATTTGGTCATCGCAGCGCAAAATATAAACGGTATGATACTCGATTCTTCTTGATTTTTTCTTTTTTCTTACCGGATACTGCATCACCGTATTCGCACACTTTGCAGCACAAAACGCCTTGCAGGGACACTGTTCACAATGCGGCATGCCATTGGGAATACAAATTGTCGCACCCAGTTCCATCAGTGCCTGTGTCAGAATCCCACAATGCCCATGCTGCTGATATACAATGCATAACTG
>JAFXJT010000016.1 GCA_017532085.1 Oscillospiraceae bacterium
CATGAACAAACCACAAAAAAGCAGTACCCTGTGCCCTTTGGCATCGGATACTGCTTTTTTCAGATTCTGTTCGATTCAGGGGATTATATCTCTTCGGGCATCTCCCAGTTATGCCAGACATTCTGCACGTCGTCGTTATCCTCCAGATGCTCCAGCAGCAGATTCATCTTCTTCAGATGCTCCTCATCGGTGAGAGTCACATAGGTTCCGGGAAGCTGTGCTTCCTCCGCAGATACCACCAGATAGCCCTTTTCCGTCAAGCCATCGCGCAGCGCACCGAGCACCTCAGGCGCACAAACGATCTCCGCGCTTTCCTCATCGAAGGTCATATCGTCGCCGCCCAGCTCCAAGACATCCTCCAGCACGGAGTCCTCATCCAGATCACCTTCATGCTCCAGCACCACAACGCCCTTCTTGGTGAACAGATAGGACACGCAGCCTGTGGTACCCAGATTGCCGCCGAATTTATCAAAATAATGACGCACATCACCGGCAGTACGGTTTTTGTTATCGGTCAGACATTCGACAATGACTGCCACTCCATTGGGACCATAGCCTTCATAGACCATGGTTTCATAGTTGTTCTTATCACCGCCGCCGGCAGCCTTCTTAATCAGACGCTCAATGTTTTCATTGGGTACATTCTGGGATTTTGCCTTGGCAATCAGATCACGCAGCTTGCTGTTGTTGTTGGGATCGGGACCGCCCTCACGTACTACCACTGCGATCTCACGGCCGATTTTGGTAAAGATCTTTGCCTTTGCAGCATCAGTGGCTTCCTTTTTCCGCTTGATATTGTTCCATTTGGAATGTCCGGACATAGCACAACGCCTCCTATATGTTCTGTGTGGATGCTTCCTCAGCTGCCTCCTGCTGCAAAGCATCCGATTCCTCATAAAGCGGAACCTCATCCCAGATGATGGAAAACATCTGATGAATCCGCTCTGCTGCGCCGCATAAATGCCAATATGCAAACAGACATTCCAGCGCAGTTGCTTTCCGATAATCTGCCGGCGTGGCATGACGCGGCACGCTGATGCCGCTTGCATTTCTGCCGCGGCGATAAATATCCGATTCTTCTTCTGTCAGCAGCGGCAGGATATGCTCCACCGCCTTTGCCTGATAGGCAGCCCGCACACGTGAAACCGCCGCATCATGCATGGCTCTTGCCGGTCGGTTTGCCTCCAAGAGAATCCGTTCTCTCACCAGCCGTTCATAGATGCAGTCTCCCAAAAACGCCAATGCCAAGGGGCTGTATTGTGCCGCTTCTTTGGGTGACAGTGGAATCTCAGCCCTTGGCTTTTGTTCAGCGCACATAATCAAACTCGATACCGCCGATGCTGACTGTATCGCCCTCCTGCACGCCCATTTCCTCAAGCTTTGCAATGATACCGCTGCCGATCAGCACACGCTCGAAATACTGCAGCGATGACCAGTCATCGGGATTCACAGTGCGCATAATCGGCTCCATAAAGGGAGCATCCACCAGATACACACCATCCTCCACGGTCACAGTAAAGCTGCGATTACCGGCAGGAAGCGCCTCCTCGGGCATCGCTTCGGGCTCGAAGCGTTTGACGGGCGGCAGCTCTGCAAGTGCATTGGCAACCGCATAAATCAGCGGCTCTGTGCCCTGTGCAGTGGCAGCCGATAAGACGAAAAACGGCAATCCCTGCTCTGTGATATATTGCCGCAGACGCTCGATCTGTTCTTCTTCCGCCAGATCTGCCTTATTGGCAACGACAATCTGCGGACAAGCGGCAATGGAATCCGAAAATTTTGCAAGCTCTGCATTGATCTTGCAGAAATCCTCAATGGGATCTCTGCCCTCACTGCCTGCACAATCCAAAACATGCACGATCAGACGGCAGCGCTCCACATGGCGCAAAAAGGCATGACCCAATCCCGCACCGTCGGCAGCGCCCTCAATCAGACCGGGAATATCCGCCATAACAAAGGATTTCTCCGTATCCACACGCACCACACCGAGCACAGGTGTCAGCGTCGTGAAATGATAATTGGCGATCTTCGGCTTTGCTGCCGATACCACGGAAATCAAAGTGGATTTTCCCACATTGGGAAAGCCCACCAAACCCACATCTGCCAGCAGCTTCAGCTCCAACAGCAGATCGAATTTTTCTCCCGGATAACCGGGCTTTGCAAACCGAGGCACCTGTCGGGTTGAGGTTGCAAAATGCTGATTGCCTTTGCCGCCTCTGCCGCCTTTGGCAAGAATCACAGGCTCATCGCCGGAGATATCCGCCATCACACGACCGCTTTGCGCTTCACGAATCACAGTGCCTCTGGGCACCTTGATGACGAGATCCTCGGCACTTTTTCCCGTACAGCGCTTGGCTGCACCGTTTTCTCCGCGATTGGCACAATACTTCCGCTTAAAGCGAAAATCGATCAGAGAAGAAAAATGATCATCCGCAATAAAGATGATATCGCCGCCCTTGCCGCCGTCACCGCCATCGGGACCGCCCGATGCGACATATTTTTCACGGTGAAAGCTGACACAGCCATCGCCGCCATCGCCTGCTTCCACACGAATTTTCGCTTGATCTACAAACATGAATGAAACCATCCCTTCTCATGCAAGGCTGTTGATGCTGTTTCATCATTCCCCGCAAACTGCTCAAGAATACGCTGCACACAAAGAAATCCCCCTGCCGCAAACAGCAAGGGGATTGCACCTTGCATCTCGCAAGGATGTTCACGTCGGTAAAGACTTGCTTACTGCTCGACGGCGTAGACGCTGACACGCTTGCGATCACGTCCGTAACGCTCGAACTTTACCTTGCCGTCGATCATGGCAAACAGGGTATCATCGGAACCGATGCCGACATTGTTGCCCGGATGAATATGGGTACCGCGCTGACGTACAAGAATGTTGCCTGCCAGTACAAACTGACCATCGCCGCGCTTTACGCCAAGTCGCTTTGCCTCGGAATCACGGCCGTTCTTGGTAGAACCTACGCCCTTCTTGTGAGCGAAGAACTGCATACTAATGCGTAACATTTCGGTTGCACCTCCGTTTTTTCAAAATAGGGAGTGGACTTGCCTTGCTGCCTTGCACTTACTCTGTGACCGTTCGAACCTCCACAGCGATTCCGCCGTTAAAATCCTCACGCAGGATTGTGAAATGCAGCAGCAGACCACGCAAAAGATCAGACTGCACAGCATCCGGTTGCTTCAGCCGGAATGCCAGATGATTCTGACTGTCCCGTTCACTCGGATGAGCCATCAGCTCCACCTCCGCATGAAGGATCTCAGTCAAGGTATTGGCGGTCAGCTGCATCGCAGATGACACCGCAGCACAAAGGATGCTTTCCTGTTGCTTGCCGGAACGGTTTGAGGCATGACCTCTCACCGAACATCCCACAAGCAGATCCCCCTGCTGTTCAAAATACGCATGAATCATAGCGTCAAACTGTGCTTATTTGCTGATGGATTCGATCCGAACCTGGGTGAAGGGCTGTCTGTGACCCTTGGCCTTTTTCTGTCCGCACTTGGGCTTGTAGGTAAATACACGGATCTTCTTGCCCTTGCCGTTTGCAAGAACCTTTGCGGTTACGGTTGCACCTGCTACTACGGGAGTACCAACAGTGATACCGTCCTCGCTGCCGATTGCTGCAACCTGATCGAAGGTGATGGTCTCGCCTGCTTCCACATCGAGCTTCTCGATGCGTACCACATTGCCCTCCTCAACCTTGAGCTGCTTACCGCCGGTCATAATTACTGCGTACATGGTTTTCTGGCACCTGCCTTTTCCATAATCTCGCTGCGGGTGGTGCATTGTATGCCCTGCATTGGGGTATACTCCGACTTCAACCACACACAAGCGGCTCTTCTATTATACAGGATTCCCTTGGGTTTGTCAAGAAAATCCCCAAATCCCGCCGAAAAATTTGCAGACATTTTGGCTCTGCTTTTTGTGGATTTTGTCCACTATCCGTCCAAAATCCGTCTGAAACACAGCACAGCTTATGTGCGCAGCGTCTCCAGCCATCCTGCCAGATACAGCAGAATCGCAGCGGAATCCGCCGCATCCACACCGGTTTTGCCATCGCAATCGCCGTTTGCAACGCCCTGCGGTGTGATAGAAATGGTCGGATCCTCGCCCACATAGCGATTGAGCAGCACCACATCGTCGATTTTCACAAGACCATCGCAGTTGACATCACCGGGCAGATCCTCCTGCTGGGGCGGCTGTGTCGTGATGACGGGAGTGGTCACGGGAAGATCCGGCTGATCGCCGATCTCATAGGTATCCCAATCCGGCAGCTCATCCAGTGTAATGCAGTAATCGCTCTGATAGATTTCCACCAGATTATCCACAGGATTGAGCGAGGCATCGGTAATATAGTTGCCGTACCACGGACAGAAATACAGCCATCCGGCCTGTTCGCTCACCAGCTGATCCAGCGCCGGAATGGTATCATTTTCGCTCATAGCAACCATCTTTTTTCCCTCGGTGGATGCCACCAGCGAATAGAACGTCGAAGAAATCGCACTGAGATTTGCCTTGTAATTTACGGCATTATACTTATCATAGCCGATCATATCCACATAATCATCTCCGGGATACCATGCCGGAGAGGTCGCAAAAGTGGAAGAAGTCCATTCCCAGATGATATTATCCAGACCATATTCATTGGTCAGCGTATCCCACATATAGAGATACAACGCCTTACAGGGCTCAGGGCCCTCGGCGCCCCACCAGAACCAAGCGCCCTCTGCCTCATGGAGCGGACGGAAAATGCAGGGCACATTGGCATCCTCCAGCTTTTGCATCTGCTCTGCAAGCAGCGCAAGATCCTTCACAATGACTTCATGCTCCCAAGTGCCCTCCTTCAAGGCATTGGTGATGCTGAAGGTGGTATAGGTAGCATTGGCGGATTCCACATAGAATGCCACATCCGAGCTGCCTTTTTCCGTCGGTACATTCCAGTGGAAGGAGATGGTAGGAATACCGCCCTCCTGATTGAACCACTGAATGGCACGCTCAGGCGCATCGTCGATATAGGGACTTGTGGTATTGTAAAACAGGAAATCAATGCCGCGGACAGCAGGATATTTTCCGGTTTTGTCATAGATGTAATCGAATTCCTGTTCATTATCCTCCAGATAATCAATGGGAAGCCCCTGGGATTCATAGGCGTTCTTATTGTAGCAGTGAGAGCCGCAGTATTCCTGCTGTCCCGAAAGGATCTGCTTGCCATAGACGCTGCACAGATAATCATAGACCTTGCGTGTCATTTCACTGGCATTGGGATTGCACAGTGTACGAGTGGGTGCAAGCTCCGTAAGATATTCGGGAGCAGGCTCCAGCTTCAGATAATCCAGGAAGGTATAGCCCCAATAGCTGACGATTTTGATCTCATTGTCGCCGGCATTGAGCTTGACATAGCCCGAATCCAGCAGTGTCCAGCCCTCGCCGGAGTTGAAATCGAACTTGATCTCGCCCTGGCTCAGTCCGTTGACGTAAAGATACTGCGTCTTGGAGGGCACGCCAAAGCACTGGAGATAGTTGATCTTCAGCGCATAAAAGCCTGCCTGCTCCACATTGACGGTCACAGCAACGGAAGAATCCTTGTCATCAATATAGGCATAGCCCGTACCGGACCAGCCGGTCATATCGCAGGGATTGCCCTGTGCATCTTCATCCACAACCTCCCATGCAATGCCTTCATTGTATTCGCAGTCTTGAAACACGCCGTCCTCGAACTCATAGCGCTTGTCAATCAAAGCCTGCGTTTCCATGGGATGAACAGGCAGCATGCAAAGACCTGCCGCCATAGTACCTGCCAGCAGTGCTGCCAGCTTCTTTTGAAAATTCCGCATGATCATAACCCCCTAACAAATAAGTTCACAAAGCCTCAGTCTTCAGTCCTCGCTGACTTCCAGCGCCATCATCATATCCACACGGCGCTGATGTCTGCCGCCTTCAAAGCGGGTCTGCAGGAAGGTTTCCAGAATCTCCACTGCAAGGCCCTCGCCCACCACACGGGCACCCATGCAAAGCACATTGGCATCGTTATGCAGACGGGTGTATTTGGCGCTGTATGTTTCGGTGCATACTGCCGCACGAATGCCTCTGCATTTATTGGCAGTCATACACATGCCGATGCCGGTGCCGCAAAGCAGCACGCCCATCTCGGCAGTCCCATCCGTCAGAGCAGCGCAGACCGCCTCCGCAATGACAGGATAATCGCTGGGCGCTTCATCCGTGCCCAGATCCACATAGGGAATCTGATTTGTCTCCAGATAAGCCTGAATCACCTTACGCAGTCCGGCGGCTGCGTGATCACTTCCGATTGCAATCATGATCTACCGTATTCCTTTCCGTTTCTTTGATATGGTTCCGATCGGCATCCCGATGTCATCCGATCTTGACCTCCTGCAAATAGCACACCGTCAGTGCTTCGGGCAAAGCGGCTTCCGTATGCAGTGCTGCCATACAGATGCCCGCTGTCGATTGCAGCCCAAGATGCATCGGTGCGGCAATCCCCTTTGCCGTATGCTCTTTGAGCAATGCAAAGCCATCTCCTGCCACAGTCACGGGCTGACCATAGGCTTCCAGCTGTGCAGCGCAGTCCTCCGCAGCGATCACCGTATCTTCTGTCAATCTGCGGACAATTCTGCCATCGCTCTCAAAGAAGGCTGCATATAACAGATTCTGTCTTGCACACATCGCAGCACAGATCACGCCTCTTACCGCACAAAGATTCCACGCAAGTCCTTCCAGCGTGCTGATGCCTGTGCAAGGCTTGCCGCCGGCAAACGCCATTGCCTGCACGGCAGCGATGCCGATCCGCAATCCCGTATACGAGCCGGGACCATTGGCAACGGCAAACAGATCCACATCCGAAACGGTATGTCCTGTTTCGGTGAGCAACGCCTTTGCCATCGGCAGCAGAATCTGCGAATGGGCACGTGCGGTATACAGCATCCGCTGTCCCAGCAGCACCTGATTCCCGTCCTCCGCCTGTGCCGCCGCCACCGATGCCGTTTTGCCTGAGGTATCAATCGCTAAGATCAGCAAACAGAGCACCTCCCTCCACTGTAATCCGACGGGTTTCGTCGTCGATGCGTTCGATGGTGATGAAAACCGTATCCTTTGGCAGCACCTCGGCAATATGCTCTGACCATTCGATCACAAACACCGCCTCCTGCAGCGGATAATCCCAAAAGCCCGTCGTTTCCAGTGCCTCCGGAGAATCCACCCGATACATATCAAAATGATACAGCGAAAGACAGCCCTCACCATGATATTCATTGACCAGAGAAAAGGTCGGTGAGCTGACAACATCGGGCAAACCCATGCCCAGAGCCAGTCCGCGGGTAAAGGTGGTTTTCCCCATACCCAAGCCGCCCGTAAAGGCAATACAGGTGCCTGCAGTCAGCCGTTTGCCGAGCTTTTGTGCAAATGCCTGTGTTTCGGCAGGCGATCCGGTTATGACAGTCATCATGTATTATGCTTCCTTTATGATAAGTTCAATGGCATATGCCTGATGTTCCGCAAGCTCATATTCCCTTCGGATAAAGATATCGCAGGACAATGCTTCTCCCAGCGTTTCTCCCAGCGCTTTTGCCATGCCGCAAAGCTCGCCGTCCCACTGCAGAGGATAAAAGCCCGCCTTGGCAAGCGGCAATGTCCAGATCGCCGTTTCAATCCGATCGGCAGCGATCCGTACTGTCACACGATCGGGCACGCCATCCTTTCCAAAGAGCTGTGCGGTACGGATTTCATGCCGCAAAAGCAGCTTTTCCACCGCCAGAGAAAGTGTGCCGAGCTGCTCCTTCCACTCCTCCTTGAGCAAGGAGAGAAACCGCATTCCGCCGTGCTCGGCAGCAAATTCCGCCGGCACAGAGATCACCGCCATGGCTGCGGACAATACCCATGCGGTGGTGCAATCCGATTCTGTCCTCGGATCGGAAAGGATCCGGTTGGGATATGTCACCGTCAGCTCCGGATACATTCCGGCGAACAGACGCACCTGTTCCGTAGCGGCTCGGATGGCTGTAAGATCACTGCACTGCTGACAGCGCCAGCCGTCCTCCTCTTTGACAAAGCATTGCCGATACTCTCCCAGCTTGCGTTCTATGGTAAAGGCTTCGCCGTCGGCTGTAATACAGCGATGAAACAGATCGGCACCCACAAGCTTATGCAATGCAATTCCACTCTTCTGCTGCATTGTTGTCACACCTCCCAATGGACACGGATTTCTTAAGCTTCATTATACCAAAAACCGTCGAAAATTGCAAGGGGGGATTCCATTTCATGGCTACGGATTCCCATCCTCCCGCAGGCAGGTTTTTATGCAGTTTATCCGAATCGAAAGTGAGAAAGCCCATAGCTGCTGCGGCATCCGGTTGGAAGGTTTTCTTCGTCATTTTTACTATATTTTTGCATTTTTTCTGAAAATTTCATTCTGCTGTTGACTTTTTCGTGCAAATATGATAAGATATCATTGGGTTGTTACGAAAATCCAAGGGAGGGTTTTGCATACAGCCTGCAACTGCCCAAAAACAAAGGAATGATAACACTGTGTCTTACGTATCGTTAACAGATGTCTGTAAGCAATATCGCATGAATGAAATCACCGTCACAGCCTCCGATCATGTGAGCTTTTCGCTGGAGCAGGGTGAATTTGTGGTGATTGTGGGGCCCTCCGGTGCCGGCAAGACCACGCTGCTCAATCTGCTGGGCGGCATGGATACCTGCGACAGCGGCGAGATTCTGGTGGATGGACTGCGTGTGGATCAGCTCAATTCCCGTGAGCTGACTCGTTTTCGCCGTGAAGAGATCGGCTTTGTCTTTCAGTTTTATAATCTGGTGCAGAATCTCACTGCACTGGAAAATGTAGAGCTTGCTGCGGAAATCTGCAAGAATGCCGCTTCTCCCATGCAAATGCTGGAAAAGGTAGGGCTTGCCGATCGTGCCGATCATTTTCCCTCTCAGCTTTCGGGCGGCGAGCAGCAGAGAGTTTCCATTGCAAGAGCACTGGCCAAACAGCCAAAGCTGCTGCTTTGCGATGAGCCGACCGGTGCGCTGGATTATCATACCGGAAAAACCGTACTGCGTCTTTTGCAGGACAGCTGCCGCAAGGATGGCATGACCGTGATCATCATCACCCACAACAATGCGCTGGTGCCTATGGCCGATCGTGTCATTGAGATCCGGAACGGTACCGTTTCCGCCATGCGCACCCAGCATCATCCGGTAGCGGTCAGTGAAATTGTCTGGTAATCCCTGCCCTCTATTTTCCGAAAGGATACCCTTGCTTTTATGAAACATATGCTACTGCGTGATTCTCTGCGCCATATCACCCGTGCCAAGGGCAGATTCCTTGCGCTGATGGGAATCATTGCGCTGAGCAGCGGATTCTTTTCGGGACTGAAAGTCACCAGCCCGAATATGAAGCAATCCGCCGAATACTATTATCGTGAAACCAATCTGATGGATCTGCATCTGATCTCCAATATCGGCTTCTGCGAGGAGAATCTGACGCTGCTCCGTGATCTGGAAGGCGTGCTTGCCATCAACAGCGGATATTCCGAAGCAGCCTTTCTCCCCAATGCGCCGGGCGGCACTGCGGCAGATACCATTGTCAAGCTGTACAGTATGGATTTTGATGCCGTGGCAGAAGGTGCTGCCATCAATCTGCCGGTGCTCCGGGAGGGTGTGTATCCTTCCGCTGCCAACGAATGCCTCATCGAGAGCAATACGCCTGCGCAATACGGCATCGGAGATACCCTTTCGGTGATCCCTGCCGAAACGGAGGGCTCTTTGCTGCAGAATACGCAGTTTACTGTGGTCGGAATTGCCGATTGGTCAATGCACGTCAACTTCGAGCGAGGCACTACCACCATCGGCAACGGCAGCATCGACAGCTTTTTGCTGGTGCCGGAAGAGGCCTTCTCTCAGGAGGTATATACCGATGTCTATCTGACCTTGACCGCTGCACAGGAGCTTGACAGCTATTCCGATGCCTATCTTGATACGGTAGAAGCCTTTGCCGATACCATAGAATCCAATGTGACCGCTTTGGCAAAGCCGCGTGTGGATCAGCTCAAAGAAGAGGCAGCCTATCAGCTTGCACAATCCCGCAGCGAGCTGGATCACGGCTGGGAAACGCTGAAAACGCAGCAGCAAACCTTTGCACAGGAAATCGCAGATGCCGAAGCGGCTCTTTCCGATGCCGCACAGCAGCTTGCCGACGGACAAAGCCAATGGGAAACCGGCTCTGCGGAATATCAAAGCGGCTATCTTGCCTATGAGGAAGGAATGCTTGCCCTCTCTGCGCAGGAGGATGCCCTCACAGCGCAGGAACAACAGACCGCACAAACCAAATCCCGGCTTTCTCAGGAAATCGGTACGCTGAACCGAATCCGCAATATCGTAGGCGGCTATCGGGATTCCGCATTGGGACTGCCCTTCCCCCATGAAATCCAGTCCTTGATTGATCGGGCGGCAGGATATGATTCCGATGTGTTTTCCCTCTCCCAGACCATGACTGCCTATTTTCAGGCAGCAGCCGGTTCGCCCGAAAAGGAACGGATGGAGCAAACCATCTTTTATTATACCGATAACTGTCTTTCCCCCTTAACCGATGGCTTGGCAGAATGTGAACGTGCCGAAAAAAAGCTTGCTGCCGCACGTGCACAGCTGAATGAAGCAAAGGCCGTGCTTGCCGATACCAAAACAGAGCTGGATGCCGCAAAAACCCTGCTGGACAGCACAAAAGCGCAGCTGGAGCAAGCACAGACAGAATATGACGACGGCATTGCACTGCTCGCACAGCAGAAAACAGAAGGACAAGAGCAGCTTGCTCAGGCAGAACAGAAACTGCAGGATAGCGAAGCTGCCTATGCACAAGCCAATGCCGATGCCGATGCCTTGGAAGAATCCGCTGCGTGGTATGTCTTAGATCGCACCGCCAATCCCGGCTGGAGCAATTATGCCATGGATGCCGATCGGGTGGATGCCATTGCCGCTGTGTTCCCGGTGTTCTTCCTGCTGGTAGCGGTGCTGGTCTGCCTCACAACCATGACCCGTATGGTAGAAGAACGGCGCACCGAAATCGGTACCTATCAGGCGTTGGGATACAGCAGCACTGCCATTGCCTTGCAATTTCTGCTCTATGCACTGCTGGCAAGCGTGCTGGGCGTTGCGGTGGGAACCCTGATCTGTTTCCGGCTCTTTCCCAAGGTGATCTTCCTCTGTTATCAGCTGATGTATCGGTTTCCGTCCATCTCCTGCCCCTATCACTGGCAATATGCACTGGGATGTCTGGCGGCAGCGGTGCTGTGTACAGGCTGCACCTCCATGGCTGCCTGCTATGCGGTGCTGCGGGAAGCTCCCTCTCAGCTGATGCGTCCCAAGCCGCCCAAGCAGGGAAAGCGTGTGCTGCTGGAACGCTGGAAATGGCTCTGGAGCAGACTTTCCTTCCACAGCAAGGTGACCATCCGCAATTTTCTGCGCTATCGCAGCCGTGTGCTGATGACTGTCATCGGCATCAGCGGATGCACTGCTCTGCTGCTCACGGGCTTCGGACTCCACTATGCGGTTTCAGCCATCGTGGATCTGCAGTTCCGGGAGGTCTTTGCGTATGATGCAATGCTTGCCTTCCAAGACGAATCGGAACAGATTGCTGCTCTGGATACGGCACTTGCCGAAGATCCCGCTGTGCTGCACTATCAATATGCCATGTGCAAATCCGGCACCATCCGTGCCAACAATGCAAGCTATGAAATCGTGCTGGAAGTCCCTGCACAGCCGGAATCCTTCCCCGAATATGTGCGTCTGCGGGATCGGAAAACGCATACACCCTGTCCGCTGACCGATGCAGGTGTGGTGATCAACGAAAAGCTGGCAAAGCTGCTTTCGGTCTCGGTGGGCGACAGCGTTTCCCTTACGGATGCCGCAAATCCCGTTACGGTCACCGGCATCTGCGAAAACTATGCCGGCAACTATGTTTTCTTTACGCCCGCACTGTATGCATCCCTGTTCGGTGCCCAAAAGCCCAATGTAATTTATGCCGTGCTGCAGGACAATACCGATGAAGAGGCTCTGGCACAGCGGCTCATGCGGCAGGATGCCGTGCTTTCTGTGACCTTCGCCTCCAATAGCGGCAATTCCTTCCGGGAATTGGTGGATACGCTCAAATATATTGTTGTGCTGGTCATCGGCTGTTCGGGACTGCTCGCCTTTGTGGTGCTGTATCATCTCTCGAATATCAATATCACCGAGCGGATGCGTGAACTTGCTACCATTAAGGTTCTGGGCTTTTATCCCAATGAGGTCGCTGCATATATCTATCGGGAGAATCTGCTTTCCTCGCTGCTGGGAACGCTCTGCGGCTTGGTGCTGGGCATCTTCCTGTGCCGCTTCGTGGTGCAGACCGCTGAGGTGGATGTGGTAATGTTCTGTCCCGATATTCCTCTCCATTGCTTCGTCTATGCCGCATTGCTGACACTGCTGTTTGCATTGCTGGTCAATGGTCTGCTGCGGCCAAAGCTCAATGCCATTGATATGGCAGCCTCCATGAAGGCGATCGAATGAGCCCCCCCGATTGCATCGCCTGAAACGATCTGCAGTCTCATCCGCCTGCTTTTGTCTGCAGGCAAATGACTTCGGAATCCGGCGGAATCTATCCGCTTCACTAAGATCTATTTTCTCATTGAAAGGAGCGATCCATCTCATGACTACTTCCTTCCTGCGGCGAACCTTCGCCGGCACAACTGCTCTGTTGACTGCATTTTGCTGTCTGACAGGTACCATCCATCCTTTCCGTCATGCCGGAAAAGAGGCACAAAGCAGCATCTCCGGCGCAAAACCCGCCTATGCCGCCGCCCGCTATATGATGGGAGATGTGGATTTCAACGGCCGTCTGGATGCCAAGGATGCCACCCGAATCCTCATGGAATATTCGGCTCGTCTCTTGGATCCCAACAGAGCCACCTTCAACGATCTGCAGAATAAGCCCTCCGATATTGATCACAACGGCAAGATCAATGCAAGCGATGCCGTTCTGGTGCTGCAGTACTATGCAAAAACCCTCTCCGGCATCACGCCCGGCGGATGGGAAATCTATGAAGATACCGTTGTTACAACTCCCACCACAACAACGACTACCACAACGACGACTACCACAACCACTACCACGACGACTACCACTACCACCACTACAACGACGACAACGACTACCACCACTACGACGACTACCACACCGCATACCACACCGCCCCCTGCTCCTGTGGATACCACCGAAATCGTCATCGGCAACCGGAGCTTCTATCTCGGTCTGCCGGTTTCCCAGTTAAGCGACAAGCTCGGCTCGCCCACAGAAACCCTGCAAGTCCCCTATCTCTCCTTTGACTGCACCTATTATGTCTATGCCGGCAATTACTCCAATATGGTCATCGCCCTCACCGATGGCTACAAAGCAGTGGGCTATTATGTCATCGCAACCAGCTATCAGAAAAACAGCACCCCCATCTGGACAACCTACACCGATAAGCTGGGCACCGGCAAAACCTATGCCGTGCAGGCAATGCTTTCCGGCTACAATACCGGCTATTCTTCCATGGCAAACCGAAACGATTATTCCGCTTTGTCTAAAATCTCTTATCATATATCCAATGCCATGCGTGCAATCAATGGCGTATCGGCGCTGCAATGGAGTGAAACAGCTGCTTCCGTTGCGCTGAACCACAGCGTGGAGATGGGCGCTAAGAACTTCTTCGATCACCAAAGCCCCACAAAAGGCAGCTTCGACGAGCGTTTGACCGCAGCCGGCATCAACTGGACTGCCTGTGCCGAGAATATTGCCGCCGGCTATACCAATATTTTCGCCGCCACCAATGGCTGGTTTAATTCCGCCGGTCACCGCCGTAATCTGCTTAACGGCAGACTGACCCATGTGGGTATCGGCTTTGCCTATAACCCCAACAGCATTTACGGTACCTACGGTACACAGGACTTTTTTGTATAAATCTTGCATGAAACCCTCAAAATATGAATATTATTCATACTATTCTGTATATTATACATGGATTTGAGAAAAATTTGCATAAATATGCAAATAGCACTTGACAAATCCAAAAAGGCGTGTATAATAGAAGTATGCAATGGAGCCGCGGCGTTTTGCAGCGGCTCCCATCATTTCAAATCAACTGAAAGGAACTGAATTATTATGGCTGAACAGAAAATGCCCAAGAAGATCGTCCTTGCCTATTCCGGCGGTCTGGACACCTCCATTATCATCCCGTGGCTGAAGGAAACCTATCCCGGCTGCGAGGTCATTGCCGTTTCCGGCGATGTGGGTCAGGGAACCGAGCTGGACGGTCTGGAGGAAAAGGCAATCAAGACCGGTGCTTCCAAGCTGTATATCGAGGATCTGACCGATGAATTCATCACCGATTATGTGTTCCCCACCGTAAAGGCAGGCGCTGTATATGAAGGCAAATATCTGCTGGGAACCTCCTTTGCACGTCCTATCATCGCAAAGCGTATTGCCGAGATCGCAATCCGTGAAGGCGCAGATGCCATCTGCCACGGCTGCACCGGCAAGGGCAACGATCAGGTTCGTTTTGAGCTGACCATCAAGGCTTTTGCTCCCGATATGCAGATCATTGCACCTTGGCGTGTATGGGATCTGCGTTCCAGAGACGATGAGATCGATTACGCTGAGGCACATGATATTCCGCTGAAGATCTCCCGCGAGACCAACTATTCCAAGGATAAAAACCTGTGGCACATCTCCCATGAGGGTCTGGATCTGGAGGATCCTGCCAATGAGCCGCAGTATAATAAGCCCGGGTTCTTAGAGCTTGGTGTATCTCCCGAGCAGGCACCCGATACGCCCACCTATGTCACGATTGACTTTGAAAAGGGTGTGCCGGTTGCTGTGGATGGCGTCAGAATGAAGGGCAGCGATATTGTCCGGAAGCTCAATGCACTGGGCGGCGCAAACGGCATCGGTATCACCGATATCGTGGAAAACCGTCTGGTTGGCATGAAGAGCCGCGGTGTATATGAAACACCCGGCGGCACCATCCTCTATTATGCGCATGATGCTCTGGAAACGCTCTGTCTGGATAAGGCAACCGCAAGAGTCAAGCAGCAGCTCGCCATTCAGTATGCCGATCTGGTATACAACGGTCAGTGGTTCACTCCTCTGCGTGAGGCGCTGGATGCTTTTGTGGACAGCACACAGCAGACCGTGAACGGCACCGTAAAGCTCAAGCTCTATAAGGGCAATATCATCACCGCAGGTCTGACCTCTCCCGATACGCTGTATGATGAGGAAGTGGCAACCTTCGATGAGGATGATGTCTATGATCAGAAGGACAGCGCAGGCTTTATCAACCTGTTCGGTCTGCCCATCAAGGTCAAGGCAATGCTCGATCAGAAGAGAAAGTAAGCAGATGCACTACATAGCAGACAGGGCGGCACTATGTCGCCCTACTCTGCTTTATTTGCAATCTGCGATCCTGCCGCAGAAGGCTGGGAATCCCCACGGATTGCAAGCCCTGTGCGGTATGACCGCAGGATGCTCCGGCATCCATTCCAAGAAAAAAACGGAGGTATTCCTATTATGGCAAAAATGTGGGCAGGCAGATTTTCCAAAGAAGTCGATGAGACCGTCAATGCCTTTAATTCTTCCATTGCATTCGATGCCCGGATGTATCAGCAGGATATCCGAGGCAGTATTGCACATGCCACAATGCTTGGCGAACAGGGCATCATCCCCAAAGAGGATGCCCAAGCGATCATCGCCGGCTTGCAGGAGATTCTTGCCGATATCGAAAGCGGTGCGCTGCTCTTTGATCCCACCGCCGAGGATATCCATATGTTTATCGAAGCCGAGCTGACCAAGCGCATCGGAGATGCAGGCAAGCGTCTGCATACCGCACGCTCCAGAAACGATCAGGTTGCTCTGGATATCCGTCTGACGCTGCGGGATGAGATCCGAGAAATCCGCGCACTGGTACAGCAACTGGTACAGACGCTCATTACTCTGGCGCAGCAGCATACCATGACCATTCTGCCCGGCTATACCCATTTGCAGCGTGCTCAGCCCGTGACCCTTGCGCATCACCTGATGGCATATGTCTGGATGCTGCTGCGGGATGATGAACGTCTTGCCGATACTGCCAAGCGTATGAATTATTCTCCGCTGGGAGCAGGTGCTCTGGCAGGCACCACCTATCCCATTGACCGCAGACAGACTGCGCAGCTGCTGGAGTTTACAGCGCCTGTTCCCAATAGTCTGGATGCCGTTTCTGACCGTGATTTCTGTGTGGAGATGGCATCTGCCCTCTCTCTGCTGATGGTACATCTTTCCCGCTTCTCCGAGGAGATCATTCTCTGGTGCTCATGGGAATTCAAGTTTATCGAGCTGGATGATGCCTATGCCACCGGCTCCTCGATTATGCCCCAGAAGAAAAATCCCGATGTGACAGAGCTGATCCGCGGCAAAACCGGACGCGTCATCGGAGATCTGACCACGCTGCTTACCATGCTCAAGGGTCTGCCTCTTGCCTATAACAAGGATATGCAGGAGGATAAAGAGGCCATCTTTGATGCGGTGGATAATGTAAAGCTTTGTCTGCGCACCTTTGATCCCATGCTGGCAACCATGCGTGTTTACAAGGAAACGATGCGTGCGGCTGCCGCAAAGGGCTTTATCAATGCCACCGACTGCGCCGATTATCTGGTGAAAAAAGGTCTGCCCTTCCGGGATGCCTATAAAATCACCGGCGGATTGGTGGCACAGTGCATCCAGGAAGGCTTGACGCTGGAAACCCTTCCCATTGCTGCCTATCGGGAAGCCTGCGATGCCTTCGATGAGGATGTGTTCGATGCCATTGCACTGGAAACCTGTCTGAATGGCAGAATCTCTGAGGGCGGTCCTTCGGCAGAGGCAGTCAAGCAGCAGATCGCTGCCGCGCAAGCCGCACTTGCCGCAGCGCAGTAATCGGAGGCTTGCTATGACCAAGGAACGATATCGCTATATTTTCTTTGTATCACTCATTGCCTTCGGCATCTGGCTTTTCGGCGAAATTCTGATTGCAGTGCTGTTTCCCGAAGCAACGATGACCGCCTCCAAAGTATGGGTTGTGGTGGTGTTCTCCGCTGCCTGTGCATGGAGCCTCATCCACTTTCATCGGGAGGATAAACGACGAGAGGAAGAAAAGGAAAATGAAAACTACAAAGGTATATATTGACGGACAGGCGGGCACCACCGGTTTGAAGCTCTATGATCGCATCAAGGAGCGTTCCGATGTGGAGCTGCTGCAGATTGATCCCGCCAAGCATCGTGATCCGCAGGAACGTGCAAAGCTTATCAATGCTTCCGATGTGACGTTCCTTTGTCTGCCCGATGCAGCTTCCATTGAGGCAGTCTCTTTGATTGAAAATCCCGATGTGCGTGTGATTGATGCATCCACTGCCCATCGTACCAATCCCGATTGGGCCTATGGCTTCCCGGAGCTTTCTGCGGCGCATCGGGAAAAGATTGTAAGCTCCAAGCGTGTGGCAGTCCCCGGCTGCTATGCATCCGGCTTTGCCGCTTTGGTATATCCTATGGTGCAGAGCGGTATGCTCCCCAAGGAGTATCCCGTCACCTGTCATGCCGTATCCGGATACAGCGGCGCCGGTAAGGGTGCGATTGCCGTATATGAATCTGAGGAGCGTCCTGCGGATTACGGCAGTCCCAGACAGTATGCTCTGCTTCAGCACCATAAGCATCTGCCCGAAATGCAGGCGATTTCCGGTCTGACCTATGCGCCCATGTTCAATCCGCTGGTCTGCGATTATTTTGCAGGCATGGTGGTCTCGGTTCCGCTGCATCGCCGTCTGCTCAATGGCAAGCCCTCTCTTGAGGAGGTGCACGCAATGTTCCGTGCGCACTATGCCGGACAGCAGTTTGTACAGGTTCGTGCCCTGCAGGGCGAGGATGTGCTGGAAGGTGGATTCCTGCCTGCCAATACGCTTGCCGGCACCAATCTGCTGGAGGTGTTTGTCTGCGGCAATGAAGAACAGATCCTGTTGGCTGCCCGTCTGGATAATCTTGGAAAAGGTGCCTCGGGAGCAGCGCTCCAATGCTTTAATATCATGACCGGTGCGCCGGAAGAAACCGGTCTGTCTGCTATTTGATCTCAGAAAGGAAGAATGCCATATGAAACTGCAAGCCTTTGCGGATTATCCCTTCGTGGATGGCGGCGTTTGTGCTGCGAAAGGATTCAAAGCCAATGGTGTGTGCTGCGGTCTGCGGCATCAGGCGCTCAGCGATGCTGCCGATGCAGAACCCGTCGAGCATACGCAAAAGAAAAATGATCTGGCTATGATCGTTGCCGATTGTGATTGTGCTGCGGCTGCGGTTTATACTACCAACCAAGTGAAAGGTGCACCGATTCTGGTCACACAAAAGCATCTTGCCAATGGCTATGCACGTGCTGTGATTGTCAATTCCGTCAATGCCAACACCTGCAATGCCGATGGCGTGGAAAAAGCCAATGCCATGTGTCAGCTGGCAGCAGATGCCCTGCAGATCTCTCCGGAGGATGTGGTGGTGGCTTCCACCGGTGTCATCGGTCAGATTCTGCCCATCGAACCCATCGCAGCAGGCATTCCGGCTCTTTTAGAGGGGCTTTCCTATGAAGGCAATACCGAAGCCATGCACGCGATTATGACAACCGATACCCGTGAAAAGGAAGTTGCCGTTTCCTTCAACATCGACGGAAAAACCTGTCATCTGGGCGGTATGCTCAAGGGCAGCGGTATGATCCATCCCAATATGGCAACCACCCTCACCTTCCTGACCACCGATTGCAGTATCGCACCTGCCATGCTGCAGCAGGCACTTTCGGATGTGGTAAAGCTTACGCTCAATCGCGTCAGTGTGGATGGAGATACCTCTACCAACGATATGGTCTGTGTCATGGCAAACGGCTTGAGCGGAAATATCCGGATTACCCGTGAGGATGCCGCTTATGTGGTGTTCCGGGATGCGCTGTATGCTGTGCTGCTCAATCTTGCAAGAATGTGTGCCGCCGACGGCGAAGGCGCTACAAAGCTCATCGAATGCGTGGTCAGCGGTGCCGACAGCGAAGCCTGCGCCGAAACCATTGCCAAAAGCGTCATCACCTCCAGCCTGTTTAAGGCTGCGATGTTCGGTGCCGATGCCAACTGGGGCAGAATCGCCTGTGCAATGGGCTATTCGGGTGCAAAATACGATGTGAATCAGGTGGATGTGCTGCTTGCCTCTGCCAAGGGCAGCATCATTGTAGCACAAAAAGGCTGCGGCGTTGCGTTCTCTGAGCAGAAAGCCAAGGAAATCTTGCTGGAAGATGAAATTCAAGTGTTGATCCGTCTGGGCAACGGACGCAGCTCTGCTGTGGCGTGGGGCTGTGATCTCACGTATGACTATGTGAAAATCAACGGCGATTACAGAAGCTAAGATAACAGAAAGGATACGATTGTGATGGATCATCTGGATCATATGGAAGAACTGGAAAGCATTTCCAACCGCATCCGCTCGCAGGTGCTCATTGATGCGCTGCCCTATATTCAGCGCTATAACCACAAGATCATTGTGGTGAAATACGGCGGCAATGCCATGACCAATGAAGCGCTCAAGGAAGCTGTCATGAGTGATATTGTGCTGCTGTCATTGGTGGGAATCCGTGTGGTATTGGTACATGGCGGCGGTCCGGAAATCAGTGATATGCTGCATCGGCTGCAGATCGAAAGCCGCTTTGTGGGCGGTCTGCGCTATACCGATGCCGAAACCGCTGAGGTAGTACGCATGGTGCTGGCCGGTAAGGTCAACAAAGAACTGGTATCCCATCTCACCCGCCATCAGGGACAAGCACTGGGACTGTGCGGTATTGATGGTGAGCTGCTGCGTGCCACCAAAAAAGAAAGCAAGCCCGATCTGGGTCTGGTAGGCGAAATCACCGATGTGAATACCAAGCCCATTCTGATGGCGCTGGATAACGGCTATATTCCGGTCATCGCAACCGTTGCCTGCGGAAACGACGGACAGGTATACAATGTCAATGCCGATACTGCTGCGGCTGCCATTGCTGCTGCACTGGGTGCCGAAAATCTGATTCTCATGACAGATATCGCAGGTCTGCTGAAGGATAAAAACGATCCGGAAACGCTGATTCCCTCTGTCAGCATCAGTGAGGTGCAGAACTTAAAACGACAAGGCATTATCTCCGGCGGTATGATCCCCAAAATCGATTGCTGTGTGGAGGCCATCCGCAGAGGCGTGAAAAAAGCGGTGATCATCGATGGCCGTGTACCGCACTCCATTCTCGTGGAGATTTGCAGCAATGAAGGCGTCGGAACCCAGTTCCTAAGCGTTTATTGATCTTTCACAATTTCTCGTTTTATCAGTGTTATCTTTTATCAAATTCATAAATTCTCACTTGATTGCCCCTGAAAAATATGATAAGATAGAAATGAGGAAAATACTATGAATACCATGGAAACCTCGGAACAATTTCTGATGAAAACCTATGGCCGTCAGCCCATTGCCGTGCAAAGCGGCATCAGAGGCGTTTGTACGGACGAAACCGGTAAAACATATATCGATTTCGGCAGCGGTATCGGAACCAACTCTCTGGGCTATTGCGATGCCGATTGGGCAGATGCCGTTTACAAGCAGGTGCGCACAGTACAGCACACCAGCAACTATTACTACGTAAGCGTTCAGGCGGAGCTTGCCGAGCAGCTTTGTACTCTGACCGATATGGAACGGGTATTCTTCGGCAACTCCGGCGCAGAAGCCAATGAATGTGCCATCAAGGTTGCAAGAAAATACAGCTTTGACCGCTACGGCGAAGGCAGAGGTACGATCCTGACACTGCAAAACAGCTTCCATGGACGTACCTTGACCACCCTTGCCGCTACCGGTCAAGACGTGTTCCATAAGGACTTTCATCCCTTCCCCCAAGGCTTTGTGCACGCAAAGCCCAATGATCTGACCGATCTGCACGAAAAGCTGGATGACAGCGTGTGTGCGGTTATGATCGAGCTTGTGCAGGGTGAGGGCGGTGTCCATGTGCTGGATCCCGACTACGTAAAGGTCGTAGCAGAGCTGTGCCAAGAGCGGGATCTGCTGTTGATCGTCGATGAGGTGCAGACCGGCATCGGACGGACCGGTACCTTTCTGGCTTGTGAGCAGTATCGTCTGCATCCGGATATCATCACCCTGGCAAAGGGTCTGGGCGGCGGATTGCCCATCGGTGCCTGTCTGGTTGCGGCAAGCTGTGCCGATGTCATGGGACAAGGCAGTCACGGCTCCACCTTTGGCGGCAATCCTGTGGTATGTGCCGGTGCGCTGGCAGTATTATCCCGTGTTGCCGAGCCGGGCTTCTTAGATTCCGTGCAGGAAAAAAGCGTTTATATCCGTGAGGTGCTGGAAAGCTGTCCCGAAGTGGAAAGCGTTTCGGGTCTGGGATTGATGATCGGAATCCGACTCAAAACCATGTCCGCAGGCGAAATTCTTGCTGCCGCACGGGAAGCCGGTCTGCTGGTGCTGACCGCAAAAGATAAGGTAAGACTCCTGCCTCCGCTGACCATCTCCAAAGAGGAGCTGGATGCAGGACTGGAAATACTCTTGCAAATTCTGAATAATTAACGATGCGTTTTCACAGCGCATCGGAAAAGGCGAGGTGCGCTGCGATGACCAAATTAACCATATTCCCACAACATAACAAATTCCTGGTCACAGATCAAAATAACCGAACGCTCTATACCATCAAGCGAAAATGGAGAGGCGGCTATGCCATTCTGGATCAGAATCACTATGAGCTTTATGTGCTCTCTCCCGGCACACAGGATCGCCATCCTGTGTATCAGATTCAGCTCAATGGCAAAAAATGCGGTGAGTATCGCTGCAAATCCAAATTTTTAGAGCCCGCTATGCTGCTGGAGCTGGGTACCAAAACCATGATGCTGCGTACCGATGATGGTCTCAGCTATACCATCCTTGTCAAGAATCAGCCCTGCGGTTCCATGACCGTAATACCGTTGCCCCGCAATGAATATAAATATGAATTGCAGATCGAGGATGCCGAGTTTGATGACTATATCCCGCTGCTGCCCTTGGCTGCCGTGGAGTGCATTGCTCCCAAAGAAAAGGACGCACAACGATAATCTGTGCTGCCCGCATACTATGAAACTGAAAGGATACGATTCCCATGAAGCATTTACTCAAGCTGCTGGATCTTTCCACTGAAGAAATCATTGATCTGCTCAATCTTGCCGATCAACTGAAATATGAACGCAATCACCACATTCCGCATCCCCATCTGCAGGGAAAAACTTTGGGTATGATCTTCCAGAAGGCATCTACCAGAACCCGTGTTTCCTTTGAAACCGGTATGGTGCAGCTGGGCGGTTATCCGCTGTTTTTGTCCTCCAATGATCTGCAGATCGGCAGAGGAGAACCCGTGCAGGATACCGCAAGAGTTCTCTCCCGCTATCTGGATGGCATTATGATCCGTACCTTCGCACAGCAGGAGGTTGAGGATCTGGCACAATATGGCTCGATTCCGATCATCAACGGTCTGACCGATTTCTGTCATCCCTGTCAGGTGCTTGCGGATCTCATGACCATTCGTGAATATAAAGGCAGCTTCCAGGGTCTGAAAATGTGCTATATCGGTGATGGCAACAATATGGCAAACTCTTTGATTGTCGGCGGTCTGAAGGTGGGTATGGAGGTCAGCATTGCCTGTCCCGATGCCTATCAGCCCGATCAGAAGGTGCTGGAGTTCGCCAATGCAAACGGCGGATTTACCATGACCAATCGCCCCGAAGAAGCCGCTGCCGGTGCCGATGTCATCTTTACCGATGTCTGGGCATCCATGGGTCAGGAGGGCGAAGCAGAACAGCGTAAGCTGGCATTTGCAGGCTTCCAGGTCAATGATACCGTTCTTGCAGCTGCCAATCCCGAAGCAATGGTGCAGCATTGCCTGCCTGCTCACCGCGGCGAGGAAATCACAGCATCGGTCTTTGAAGCCCACGCCAAGGAGATCTTTGATGAGGCAGAAAACCGTCTGCACGCACAGAAAGCGGTTCTGGTAAAGCTCATGGGCTGAGCCTCCAAAAAGCGCTTTCCCCCTTTTTGAGAATACTCCATCCATTGTGTCAAATGGATTGACAATTTTTGCAAGCTATGCTATAATGCAAACAGGCGCTTTTGCGCTCCATTGATGTAAGGAGGATATGATTATGGGATTTTTTGACGAATTGGTAGATTCGATTTCCAAAACCGCGCATGAGGTTTCCGGCGGTGCCAAGAATATGGCAGAGAAAAACCGGATCCAGAAGCAGATTGCAAGCATCGAAAAAGAGCTGCGTGATCGGTTCCAAGCAATCGGTATGAAATATTTTGCAGAGATCTGTGAAGAGCCTGCTCCCGAATATACCGAACTGGTCTCATCCGTTACCGCTTTGCAGGAAACACTGCGTATCAAGAAGGCAGAGCTGAATGCACTGTCCGGCATGGTCGCCTGCCCCGGCTGCGGCAAGCTTTGTCCCAAAGAGGCAAAATTCTGTGCTGCCTGCGGTACGGCAATGCCCGTTCCTGAAATCGTGGAAGCAGAAGTGCAGAAGCCTGTGATGCCCACCAACTGTGCACAATGCGGTGCGGCACTCTCTGAGAGTGCACTGTTCTGTGCCGGATGCGGCGCAAAGATTGAGTATGTGGATCCTGCTGCTGCTCCCGCAGTGCCTCCTGTACCGGATGTGCCCCAAGCTCCTGCGGAAGAGACACCTGCTGTACCGCAGACACCTGTTTGCTCTTGCTGCGGCTCTGCTTTGTCCGATAAGGCATTGTTCTGTGCGGAGTGCGGCACCAAGGCTCCCGGTGTTGAGTAATTCCCATGTCTGTTGCTGATACTGCTGTCCTTCTGGTGTGCGCCGGCAACGCCACCAGAATGGGCGGCATCCATAAAATTCTGCATCCGTTGGGAGATACAACGGTTCTGGAACATTCGCTCCGTACCTTTTGCCAATGCGAAAGTGTATCGGAGCTTATTGTTATCTGCCGGGAACAGGATACGGATGCCTTTCAAACAATCCTTGATGCAGCGGCACTCTCTTTGCCTGTGACAATCACCCATGGCGGCAGCACCCGTCAGCAGAGCGTAAAAAACGGTTTCGCCTGTCTGTCTGCCAAAGCGGAATATCTGGCTGTCCATGATGGTGCCCGTCCGCTGGTCACGGCGGCAGAGGTGCAGCAGGTGATTCATGATGCCCATGTATTCGGTGCTGCAACCCTTGGTGTGCCGGTCAAGGATACCATCAAGCTCGTGGAGGATGGTCTGATTACCGATACGCCTCCCAGAGCCAATCTCTATCTGACGCAGACACCACAGGTGTTCCGCCGTTCTCTCTATGAACAGGCAATGGCCTTTGCCGATGCCCATAAGCTGGATATGACCGATGACTGCCAGCTTCTGGAGGCAATCAATCTGAAGGTTGCCATGACCATCGGCTCCTATACCAATATCAAATTGACAACACCCGAGGATTTCGCCATCGCAGAGGCGCTGCTGGCGGAACGCTCTGCCAACAAGGAGGCAACCAATCATGGCTGATTTTCGTATCGGACATGGCTATGATGTCCATCGGCTGACCGAGCAGCGGAAGCTCATATTGGGTGGTGTGGAAATCCCCCATACTCTGGGCTTGCTGGGGCATTCCGATGCCGATGTGCTCACCCATGCCATCATGGATGCCATGCTGGGCGCACTGGCGCTGGGCGATATCGGACAGCATTTTCCCGATACCGATCCACGGTATGCCGGTGCCGACAGCTTGCAGCTCTTGTTTCATGTCAATGGTCTGATTCAGGCAAAAGGCTGGCAGATCGGCAATATTGATGCCACCATACTGGCACAGGCACCAAAGCTTGCACCTTATATCCCCCGAATGCGCAAGCAGCTGGCTCAGAAGCTTGGCTGCGCTTTGGATCAGATCAGTGTGAAAGCTACCACCGAGGAGCATCTGGGCTTTACCGGTGCACAGCAAGGTATGGCAGCCCATGCCGTTGTGCTGCTCAGCCGGATTCCCAAGCCCATGTATCGCCGTCCGGTGGGACGTGTGATTCCACTTTGAATCCCCAAAAACAATACAGCATGAGAGACGCCTGACAAGAACGCTCTCATGCTGTTTTCTTCTGCATCCGACAGGCAGCTCCACGGAGCGTGGATTGCCTTTTTTCGCCTTCTTTGCTATACTGATATCCAAAGGAGCGTGAGCCTATGGATTGTCAGA